>NZ_JBSVXD010000007.1:0-72363 GCF_054070755.1 Pseudomonas sp. SDO5591_S426
GCAATGTTTGTGAACGACATCAACCCTGTGGGAGCGGGCTTGCCCGCGAAGGGGTCGGCCTATTCAACATGGATGCCGGCTCACTACCAGCCGAGCGACCTTCTCTGCTCATTCAAAAACCGCCCGGTCGCGGCATAGTCGGTTACACCAATCTCCGCGACCGACAACCGATCCGGCACATCCAACAAACCACGAGCCAGCTCCGCCACCCGTTCCGCCGCCGGCACAACGCTGTGGATCTTGCCCACGCCCTGCCCCGCATACAGCGACAATTTCTCGGCCATTCGCGGCTTGTCGATCGCCCGGGCGCCGCCGCCGATGAAGCGCAGCAGGTTCCATTTGTCCCGGTTGGGGATCACCCGGTGCGGCGTGCCGTAGGTCCAGCCGAACGAATAGCCGGTGCGGTACTCGGTATCGTCAGTGGTCGCCTCGACGATTTTTTGTTTGTACAACGGATGGGCGTTGGACTCATCGGTGGCAATGAAGGCCGTGCCCACCACCACCCCGGATGCGCCGAGCGACATCAGCGCCCGCACGTCGTCGCCGTGGGTGATGCCACCCGCCGCCAGCACCGGTCGCCCTTCCGAGACGGCAAGGATCGAGGTGAGCAACGGCATGATGCCGATCGTGCCTCGATTGAGATGCCCGCCGCTTTCACTGCCCTGGGCGATGATGATGTCCGCGCCTTGGGCGATGGCGATGTTGGCCAGCTCTACCGACCCCGCTTGCACCATCACGATCAACCCGGCGTCCTTGGCTCGGGGAATCATGTCGGCGGCATACTTCTCGGCGTAGAACAGCGACAGCAGCTTGGGCTTTTCCTTGAGGATTACCTGAAACTGCGCTTCGAACACATCCGGACCACCGAACTGCGGCACCAGGTTCACCCCGAAGGGCTGATCAGTCAGTGCGCGGGTTTCCTGTATCCAGCGGCGCAAGGCCAGGGGCGGCAGGCGCAAGCCGCCGATAACGCCCATGCCGCCGGCATTGGCCACGGCGCCCACCAATTGCGGACCGGAAATCGCCGCCATGCCGCCAAGAAAAATCGGGTACTTCACGCCGCAAAGCCGGGTAATGGCGTTACCGGCAAAATCGAATCTGTCCTGGTTCATGACTCACAGCTCCACATGTTTGCCCAGCATCCGCTTGAGCGTGTTGTTCTTCAGGAGAAAGTGATTCTTTACTGCGCCGAAAATATGCAGCGCGAGCCCGGCGAGAAACGCCGAGGCGCCGATGTCGAACAGCACGTCGACCACATGCTTCAACGCCTCATTGGCGGGCAGTATGTTCGGAATCCACAAACCGCCGGGCAGCTCCACCACCTCGCCGGCAGCGGACCGTGACGCCCATACCGCAATCGGCAACAGCACCATCGCCAAGGCCAGCGACACCGCCACCGAGCGACTGATGATCACTTCGATAGGGTTCGGCGTGCCTACCGGCAGCGGATGGTATGAGGTGATCCGCGCCCAGAACCGGTAAGACGAGACGAGGACTAGAATCAGGCCCAGCAGGTTTTGCAGCCTGCCGAGTTCCAGTTGCTGTGCTGCGCTGGAGGCTTGGCCAATCAACAGTTGCAGGCCGAAAATCGCCAGCAGCGCAAACGCCACGACCCAGTGCAGGGCGACGGTGATGGGGGAAAATCTCAGGCCATTGTCTCGAAGTTGCATGGCTGACTCCTTTTGCAGAGTGCGCAAATCAGGAATGGATGGACCGCGAAGGTCTTAGTGGTTGACTGCCTGCGCGGCGCCGAGCCCGGTCTGGGCACGGATCAACTGATCATCGAAACGCTCGCGCTCAAGCCCTGCTCCATGGCTGCGATCAGTGACCGAGCCCAGCCAGGTGAACAGGAACGCCACGTTCATCGAGATGATCGCCGGGTAGTCATAGGGGAAAATCGCGTCGGCATTGCCCAGCACCTTGACCCACACCGCCGGCGAGAGAATGACCAGCCCGACCGCACTCACCAGCCCGGCGACACCGCCGATCAACGCGCCGCGAGTGGTCAGCCCTTTCCAGTACATCGAGAGCACCAGGATCGGGAAGTTGACCGAGGCCGCCACACCGAACGTCAGCGCCACCAGGAAAGCGATGTTCTGGTCCTTGAACAAGATCCCCAATACCACCGCGACAATACCGATCCCCACCGAAGCGATGCGCGATACACGGCGTTCGTCCTTGGCCTCGGCCTTGCCCTTTTTAACCACCATCACATACAAGTCGTGAGAGATCGCCGACGTGCCGGCCATGGTCAGCCCGGACACCACAGCCAGAATCGTCGCGAACGCCACGGCGGAAATGAAGCCCAGCAGCAGATCGCCGCCCACGGCTTTGGCCAGGTGCATCACCGGCATGTTGCCGCCGCCGATCAACTTGCCCGCCAGATTGCCGCCCTCGTAGAAGGCCGGGTCTTGCCCGACGATCACAATGGCCGCCAGGCCCAGCACCGCCACGATCAGGTAGAAAAAGCCGATGAAGCCCGTGGCGACGAACACCGATTTGCGCGCCTGCTTGGCATCCGGCACGGTAAAGAAGCGCATGAGGATGTGCGGCAGTCCTGCCGTGCCAAACACCAGTCCAAGCGACAACGAGATCAGCGACAGCGGGTCGGCCACGAGTTTGCTCGGCAGCAGAATCCGCTCGCCATCGCGGTGCGCGGCCACAGCTTTCTCGAACAGCAGATCGAAGGAAAAGCCGAATTTGCTCAGCGCCAGAAACGCCAGCAGCGTCCCGCCCACCAGCAGCAACCCGGCCTTGATGATCTGCACCCACGTGGTGGCGACCATGCCGCCGAAGGTGACGTAGACCGCCATCAGCAAACCCACGGCAATCACCGCATAGTTGTATGGCAGACCGAACAACAGCTGAATCAACTGCCCTGCCCCGACCATCTGCACCACCAGATAAAAACACACCACCGTCAGCGAGCCGAAGGCCGTCATCGTGCGGATGCGGTTTTGATCGAGGCGAAAAGAAGCGATGTCAGAGATGGTAATGCGCCCTAGATTGCGGATGCGCTCGGCGAACAGAAACAGCAGCAATGGCCAGGCGACAAAGAAGCTGATCGAGTACAGCACGCCATCGAAGCCGTTGAAGAAGATCATGCTGGTAACGCCCAGCAACGCCGCCGCGGACATGTAGTCACCGGCCAGTGCCAGACCGTTTTGGAAGCCGCTGATACCACCGCCGGCCGTGTAGAAATCGTCCATGGATTTGGTTTTGGAGGCGGCCCAGTACGTGATGCCAAGCGTCGTCACGACGAAGACCAGGAACATGCTGATAGCGGTGATGTTGATCGGTTGTTTTTCGACGCTCTGGATAACGTCGCCGGCCATGGCGCGAGCAGCGAATACGCACAGCAGCACGGGCAGGATGAGGTTCACAAGGACGCGTTTCATACGATGGCCCCCGCGCGGATTTCTGCGGTGAGGTCATCGAACTCGCCATTGGCGCGATGGATGTAAAGCCCGGTAAACAACCAGGCGCCGACAATGAACACGGCACCTAAAGGCCAACCGATGCTGATGATGCTGGTGGCGGAAAGTTTCGTCGCTAGCAGCTGAGGGGCGAAGGCGGCGACGAGGATGAACGTGAAGTACGGGACAAGGGTTGCAGCGGTAAGACTGGCGACGAATCTTCGCTGCCGTGAGACCAAGTCCTTGTACCGGGGGTGGTTACGGATTCTGGCTGACTCAGATGCATGATTCACGTTGACTCCGTGTAGCAGTGGTTGCGTTATTGTTGTTCCACAGCCTCAGATTCAGACTCGATCCGCCACTGGCTGCGGTATCTGTGCCCCTTCAACCTATGCCCGCCTCTTGATCATGTAAAATGATCATTTATGATTCCATTGATCGTTTTTGGTGAATCAAAAGCGGCCGTTTGCTTGTCTTTCCGAGACGCCAGCCCTAATCTCTTCCATGCTTTAGATACACAGCTGGCTATTACTTTTTGAGATAGGTGAGTTCGATGGATGTTACGGATCTCAAGATGGTGGATGCGGTGGCGCGCCACGGCAGCATGAACAAGGCCGCGAGCGAGCTGAACACCGTGCAGTCCAACGTGTCGGCGCGGATTCGCTCGTTGGAGGACGAGCTCGGCGTCGCGCTGTTCCAACGCAGCGCCAAGGGTGTGCAGGTAACGCCTGCAGGCCGGCGCATCCTGCCCTTCGCCGCCCGCCTTTCGAAATTGCTGCACGATGCTTCCAGCGCCGCCCGCGATGACGGCCATCCCAAAGGCGTGCTGGAAATCGGCACGCTGGAGACCACCCTCGCCCTGCGTCTGCCGCACCTGATCGCCCGGTTTGCCAAGGCTTATCCCGAGGTTCGCCCGGTGGTGCGCACCGGCACTACGTGCAGCCTGATCCAGGGCGTCATCGACTGTAAGCTCGAAGGTGCGTTTGTGGTCGGACCGGTCAATCATCCGGAGCTGCACACTGAAGTCGCCTTCCGCGAAGAACTGGTGCTGGTCACCTCACCGTCCCTGCAAAAACTGGAAGATGTCGCTGGCATCGACAACCTGAAGACCGTGGTGTTTCGACTCGGCTGTTCCTATCGCCAGCGCCTGGATACGCTGTTGACCAGCCTCGGCGTACTGGCGCCCGAGCCGCTGGAGTTCGGCTCGATCGAGGCGATTATTGCCTGCGTGTCAGCCGGGGTCGGGATTACGTTGTTGCCCAGAGGCGTGATCGCGAACGCTGCACGCGAGGGGTTGGTGACCGTGCACGAACTACCCGCCGAATTGGCGGAAGTGGAGACGGTGTTCGTGCGGCGCATCGACGGCTACCTCTCCAGCGCGCTGACCACCTTTCTGCACAGCGTTCATCTGGAGGGCGCCGTAGCGGCCGAGACCGCATAGAAGCGACTTTTCACCCAGCCGTTGATCCCGGCGCTCACTACCAGCAGCGCGCCGGTTACCAGGAACACGTGGTGCAATCCGAAATGCGCACCGATCTGGCCACCGATCAGCGGCCCGATCACCTGCCCGGAAAACTGCGCCGATTGCAGATAGCCGAGGATTTTTCCGGTGTTGTGATCCTCTACCGATTGCCGGATCAGCTTGGCAATGGCCGGCAGCAGCCCGGCGATGGTCATGCCCATCAGCCCACGCAACACCGCCAGTTGCCACCACTGCGTGACGAAGGCCTGGGGCACCATGACGATGCCGGTCAACACCAGGCAACCGATGATCACGTTCCAGCTGCCGACCCGATCGGCCAGTGCACCGAGTCTGGCGGCGGTCAGAATGCTGCCCAGCGCCGAGCAGGCCATCACCACGCCGGCGATCCGCGCCTGATCATCAAGGGCCACGCCCAGGTGTCCGATGTAGACGGTGATGATCGGCTCAATCGACATGTTGGCCAGCAGCACCATCATTGCCGTCATCAGCAGCGCGCCGATGATCGGCCAACGAGAACTGACGCCTTCGACCGGGGATTTTTTGTCGCGCCGGGCGCCGTCCGTTCCACGATCGAAGTCCTCGCGAATCAGCGCGATGGTGGTGATCGCCGCCACAGCGATCATCGCGCCGCCAACAAAAAAAGTGCCCCGTATCCCCACCAACTGCGGGAGAAATCCTCCCACCAGCGGCCCGATCAAATTGCCGGACAACGCCCCCGTCGACAGTACCCCCAGCGCCCAACCGGCTTTTTCCCGTGGGACCTGGGAGCCGATCATCACAATCGAAGCCGATGCGTAGCCGCCAATAAGCCCGGCGATCAGCCGCAGCACCACCAGATCGGTGACGTCCCGCGCCAGCCCGATCAGCGACATCACGATCGCCATGCCGATAGCCGCGCGAACCAGCATCGGTTTACGCCCGAAACGATCAGCCAACCGCCCCCAGAGTGGCGCGGTAATCGCCGTGCCAAAGAACGTCGCACCGAAAGCCACGGCCGACCACTGCACCACATCGGCCTGTTCGGTGACGCCCAGTTGTTGCACATAGAGCGGCAGGAACGGCAACAGCATGCTCAGGCTCACCAGCGTGGTGAACGAACCGAATACACAAACAGCCAGGTTGCGACGCCAGTAGGAAAGATTGCGATCGGCATAATTCACGTGAACAGGTGCTCCGCGGACGAATTTGAAATGATTCGCCGCCGACACTACGCGCGAGCAGATATCTCAAGAAGCGAATTAATCAGACAGCACCTATCTTGGATAGTGATATGCACCCGATCACTGTAGGAGTGAGCCTGCTCGCGATGACGGTCTTCCAGCCACAGCGTATATATCGGATGTACCGGCCTCTTCGCGAGCAGGCTCACTCCTACAGGGTTTTGATTACACGGTGTATCAACAGTAATTCCTCGCGAGCGATATATCTTCAAGTCAGGGCTTTTTAGAGTGGCCGACGCACTGCGTTCTTTCACTCCACGAGCGAACCTTCATGCCCCACGATTTGAATCATCTTGATGCCGCGCTGGCCGCTTACCCTCGGGTGGCATTGCTCGAAGGCGCGACACCGATCCAGAAACTGGCCCGATTGAGCCGATTGCCCGAACTCAATGGCTGCAACCTCTACGTCAAACGCGATGACCTGACCGGACTCGGCGGTGGCGGCAACAAGCTACGTAAACTGGAATTCCTGCTCGGCGAAGCACTGGCCGAAGGCGCTGATACGTTGGTGACCTGGGGCGGTTTTCAGTCCAACCATGCGCGACTGACCGCTGCCGTGGCGGCCCGCCAAGGCCTGGCCTGCGAGCTGATTCTGACCCCGTCCGCCGTGCGCACCGATGACGACTTTTGCCACAACGGCAACGTCCTGCTGGACGGCTTGTTTGGCGCGAAGGTTCATCGGCTACCCCGCGGGGTGATGCCGGATGCCTATGCGGCGCAGTTGGTCGAGCAGCTCAAGAGTCTGGGTAAAAAACCCTTTGTCATGCCGTTGGGCGGTTCCAGTCCGCGGGGCAGCCTGGGTTATGCCGCGTGCGCGGCCGAGACCCTGCGCCAGGCTGACACGCTGGGCGTGCAATTCGAGCGAATCATCGTGCCCAATGGCAGCGCCGGGACGCACTCGGGACTGCTGGCGGGTGTCACCCTGGCCGGGGCGACGACGCAGATCCTCGGCTATTCGGTACTGGCGACCGAGGAACAGGCCACGTCCACGACTCTGGAAAAAACCCGCCAGGTTTTGCAGCTGCTTGATCCATCCTCAACGCTGGCCGACAGCGCGATTCGCGTGGATGGCAGTCAACGCGGCGAGGCCTATGGCGCACCGACCGAAACGATGCTCGAAGCGCTGCGCCTGCTCGCGTCCCAGGAAGGCTTGCTGACGGATCCGGTCTACGGCGGCAAAGCCTTCGCCGGACTGCTGGCCGCCGTGCGCCGGGGCGATTACCCGGCGGGTAGCAATCTGTTGTTCGTGATGACCGGTGGCCTGCCCGGTCTGTTCGCCTATCGCAGCGCATTCGACTGACAGGTATTTCAGCGGCCATAAAAAAACCTCCCCGGGCGCGAACCCGGGGAGTTTTTTTTACAGCCGTATCGAGTGATCAGCCCTGGGCTTTGCTCATTTTGGTGAACAATTCGGTCGGTACTTTCTTGCCGTTGGAGGTGAACTGGTTGGTGCGGAATTTGTAGACTTCGCCTTCGGAGAGGAAACCGTCGTTGTTGGTGTCCATCGCCTTGAACTCTTCACCGCCCTGTGGGGCCACGGTCAGCAGTTCTTTCAGCGAAACGCGACCGTCGTGGTCGGTGTCGGTACGGGCGAACGAAGCGTCGCCGCACTTGCCTTCACCGCATTTGCCTTCACCGGCCTTGGTCACTTTGGCGCCGGACTCTTCAGCACCACATTTACCTTCGCCACACTTGCCTTCACCGGTCTTTTCTGCGGCGGCCAGTTGGTAGCCCTGGGGCAGCGCTTCTGCGGCAAAAGCGGTGGAAGCGAGGTTCATGCTGCCGGCCAGTGCAACAGCGATCAGGCCAATACGGGATTTGTTCGACATACGGGACATGGTGATTCTCCGGATTACTGTGTGCGGCCAGGCCGCTAAGGTCATTGCCACTAAGGGCGATAAGCCGTGGTGCGAGGCGCGTTTGCTTTCTCGCTAAGGCAGGGCTATTTGACTGCAACCGTGTATCCCGGATGTATCCGGTTCGAGGGGCATTTGTAAGCCAGTCTCCGTACAGTGGGTTCGGATACACAGCGATACACATGCCCCGGACCTTTGTTTGCGCAAGCGGGCTGCGCAGGCTGCCTGCACGAGATAACACCTCAGGAAAATTGACGAGGGACCTGGCGTTTTCTAAGGTGACGTCGCAATCGTCTGCGTTCGGCCTAAAGCACGGGAGGTGTGATCAATGAAGCCATTCAGAGTGCGCGAGCTGAACAGTACGGATACCGAAGCGTTGCTGGCCTTCGAAATTCAGAACCGCGAATGGTTCGAATCCCATATCGATGCGCGCGACCCTGCCTTTTACACACTGACGGGTGTCGCCGAGCATATTCAAAGTTACTTATCCGACTTTGCTTGCGGCGCCTGGCATCCGTTTGTCATCGAAGACGACAACGGAGAAATCGTGGGTCGAGCGAACTTGAAAAGCATTGACTCAGCGAACAGCACTGCAGAGGTAGGTTATCGGATCGATCAGCGCGCTTGCGGTCAGGGTCTGGCGACACTGGCGCTCAAGCATCTGATCCAGGAGGCACAGATGCGTTGGGGGCTTACGCAATTGGTTGCTTATGTTTATGAGGCGAATATCGGCTCGAAGAAAGTACTGGGTCGGTGCGGGTTCTTGCTTGAACCGCCAGCTACAAGCGCCAAGGCCGGGGACGAACGCCGATTCGTCCTTTCGATCTAGATAATCGGGCTCAAGCCAGCAGTTCGGTGATCCACCGGGCCTGCCGGGCAAGGTCTTGCACCTTGTCCTCGGGCACGGCCTGCCGCGCATGGGCGAAGCTGGCCAGCGTCTTGTGCTTCTGATGCAGCATGCGCCGCCATTTGGCCAGGAACGCCGGGCTGCGGGCCTGCATCTGTAGCGGACCGAAATACAGTTCCTCGTCGGTGTACGTCACTGGCTCGGAGCGTTCGGCGACGATGATTTCGTAGTCGAAGCGGTTTTCCCGCAGCAGTTCCTCGCAGAGGATGCGGTAGCCATTGTCCATCAACCATTGGCGCAGTGGCTGCTCGCCGCCGTTGGGTTGCAGGATCAGGCGTTCCTGACCGCTCAGGCGCGCCTTGCCGCTTTCGAGGATGTCGCGGATCGTCTCGCCGCCCATGCCGCAGATGCTGATTGCAGTGATCTCGTCTGCCGGCTCGATCGCCGCCAGGCCGCTCGCCAGTCGCACGATGATTTGCTGGTCCAGGTCATTCTCACGCACCGTGCGTTCGGCAGCGCGAAACGGCGTCAATGCCACCTCGCCCGCCACCGCCGCCGCAATGGCGCCACGACGCATCAACGCCACTGGCAGGTAGCCGTGATCCGATCCGATATCGGCCAGGCGCGCACCTGCCGGCACATGCGCCGCCACGCGTTCCAGGCGCATGGACAATGTCTGTTCGTTCAACTGCAACCCCTTTTCACCACGCACGTCCGGCACCTTTGGCCGGATGGGGCGCGATTCTGTCGAGCAATGCCGCGTATTACAACTTTATGCGACCAAGACCATGGTTCTAACCCAATTCGCCCCCCACATCTCGCTGGTTGGCCAGGTTGGCGAATTAGGGATACGCTGGTCAATCTCCTTTCTGAATCGCTATTCCATGACCAACCCAGAGCTTTCACTAGACGTTGACGCCATCAGCAGCATTGATGCTGTGCCGGTGATCTTGAGCATGGTCAAACATCTCACCGGCATGCGTTTCGCGGCGGTGGCGAGAGTCACGGAAAGGAGTTGGGTGGCATGCGCCGTCGATGATTCCATCGATTTCGGGTTGAAACCCGGTGGTGAACTGGTGCTTGAGTCGACCATCTGCCATGAGATTCGGCAACACCGACAGCCCGTGATTTTCGGTCACGCCAGCGCCCATCCGGTTTTTTCGTTGCACCATACGCCCAGGACTTATGGGCTGGAGAGCTACATCTCCATTCCTATCATCAGGGCCAACGGTGATTTTTTCGGCACCTTGTGCGCCATCGACTCGGTGCCTGCGAACCTGGATGAGCCCGCCATTGCCCAGACGCTCACGCTTTTCGCCCAATTGATCGCGATGAGTCTCGACACTCAGCACCGGTTGGCAGAAACAAAAGCCGAACTGGTCAACGCCAAAGAGCTGGGGCGGCTGCGCGAGCAGTTCATCGCGGTGCTCGGGCACGACCTGCGAACGCCATTGAGCGCAATCCGCATGAGTGCCGATCTGCTGGAAACCAAAACAACGGACAAGCGATCCCTGAACCTGATTTCGGCCATTCGCAACAGCTCGATGCGCATGGGCGTGCTGATTGAAAATGTTCTCGATTTTGCACGCGGGCGGCTGGGTGGCGGAATACCGATCCAGCGCAAACTGGTCGATGACCTGCAGCGCACCCTGCGTTTGACCGTAGAAGAGGTGCAGGCCTCTGTTCCCCAGGCAAACCTTGTACCGCAGTTGAACCTGCCGGCGGGCGTCTATTGCGACGCCCTGCGTATCAGCCAGTTGTTATCCAATCTTCTGGGGAATGCGATTACCCACGGTTCCGTCGCGGAGCCGGTCAACGTGCGGGCCTATACCGAGGGTGAAGAGGTGGTTATTTCCGTCACCAACCAGGGTGCGCCCATTCCTGCTCAATTAATCCCGCTGTTGTTTGAGCCTTTTACCCGATCGGAAGCCGGGCAGCGCGGGGAAGGCTTGGGACTGGGCCTTTACATTGCCTCCCAGATTGCCACCGCCCATAACGGGACCTTGAGTGTCTCCTCGACGCTGGAGGCGGGAACCTGTTTTGTCGCAAGATTTCCGGCTCAATTCCGATGGGTATGAATCAACAATCAAGTGCATCCCTCTGATTGCAATCGTGATGCATCTCGCCGCGAACCAGTTCACCAACGTTACGATCAGACCTGCAAACATTTACTTACAAATAAACCGCTCGCTAAAAATCGGGCCAGCGACTACAAGTGATAGGTTACGCCTCCTGATCGGGCCATGAGATGCCTAGCCTTAATATGCGCATCAAACTTCCCGGTATACCTGCTCTCGGTGCTTATCTGGCACTGTCGTGCCTCTTTGCGGCCGCATGGTTCGCCAATCCTGCCAACACGCACTCTTCCTTTGCATTGATGAAGCCAGTGCTGGCCGTGGCCGATCAAGTGGCCAAGCCCATTTATACCAGCCGTTTCGCCTCCTCCGGGCTCGTCGACTTCGTGCACTCCTCAGCCGTGACAGCCTTGCCTGACGGTAGCTTGATGACAGCCTGGTTCGCCGGCACGCGTGAAGGCGCTGCCGATGTGCAGGTGCGTTCCGCCCGCTTCGATGCAAAAACCGGCGAATGGGGTGCCGAACAGGTATTGGCGACTCGGGATTCAACCCAACAGGGCACGCAAAAATACATTCGCAAGCTGGGCAACCCGGTGATTGCACTGGCGCCGGATAATCGCCTGTGGCTGTTCTACGTGTCCGTGTCCATGGGTGGCTGGGCCGGGAGTGCCGTCAACGTGATGGTTTCCGACGACTTCGGTGAACATTGGTCCGCTCCGCGCCAACTGATCACGTCGCCCTTTCTGAACATCAGCACCCTGGTCCGGTCGGCACCGGTGTTTCATGCCGATGGCTCGATCGGTCTTCCGGTCTACCACGAATTCCTGGGCAAGTTCGCCGAGTACCTGTACTTGAGCGCTGACGGCAATGTGATCGACAAGTACCGCATCAGCCACGGCAAAAACTCACTGCAACCCACCGTGGTTCCGCTGGACAGGCAGCGCGGCATCGCCTTGTTGCGTTATGCCGGCAACACCCACCACCGTGTTCTGGCCACCCGCACTGAAGATGCCGGGCAAACGTGGAGTGAACCGTATCCGCTCGAGCCATGGAATCCGAATTCCTCGCTGGCGGCCGTCGCGACTCCCGAGCACGGTTTGCTGGTAGCGCTCAATGACCTGCAAGAGGGGCGTTTCAAGCTGAGCCTTTATGGCACCGATGCAAAAATGGACGATTGGCGCTCGTTGCGTGACCTGGACAAATCACCTGATCCGGAGGGCGATCCGTTCTCACCCGAGGCCTACAAGGAAATCATCGGCAATGAGTTCCGCGGTTCCAGTGGAGCGCTGCGCCAACCGCTGGCGGCGCAATTTCTGGACAACCTCGATAAGCGCGTCTGCAAAAGCAAAGGGTGTGAGTTTGAATATGAATACCCCTATTTCATTCGTAGTCCAGACGGCATGTATCACTTGGTTTACTCCTGGAACAACACGTTCATCAAGCACGTCAGCTTCAACGAAGCGTGGCTGTCCGAGCGTCTCAAATGATTAACCTCTGGCAAGCCCATGTCAGCTTCGCGATGATCAGCTTCCTGCTGCTGCCGTCTTTTGGTTTGAACAGGGCCTGGCGAATCGCCCTGCTGGTCGCCTTGCTGGCCGCCAGTTTCATACCCGTGGACGGGTTGTCGTTGGCCGTGTATTTGCGCAGCCACATTGACGACCTGGCGATCACGACGCTGATATTCATGGCATGGGGTTGTCTACGGCGGCTGGGCTTCTTGCCGCCAGCGCAGCAGGACAGGAACTGCGTATTGATCCTATTCGCCGCGTTGGCGCTGGTGTTGTACCCGGCAACCCTGGGTCTAAGTGATCTGGACCCTTATCGGTTTGGCTACAGCCCGCGTCCGATGCTGATTTTCTTCGGCCTGCTGACATTGGGTCTGTTTTACCTGCGCAACGGTCTGGCCGTCGTGATGCTGGCCGGCGCGACCCTGGCCTTCATCGCCGGGATCAAACCTTCGCAAAATTATTGGGATTACCTGGTTGATCCACTACTGGGTCTGTATTGCTGCGCGGCACTTGTGCTGCTTTTCACACGCTGGACGTATGGCTGCCTGAACAAGCGACGCGGCTCAGTGCGCAACCGAACGGCTTGAGACTCAACAACACTTTTAACAGGGGAACATGGATGGGTTGGCTGCATTCGAGACGTTTGCACTATTGGCTGGGCGCAACAGCGATTCTGTTTGTGCTGTTTGCCCTGCTACGGGTGGTGTTCTTTTTCGGCTTTTCCGGTTTCGACGCCAAAGCCCTGATCGACCAGGATGCCGTCCTGGAAAACCTGGGCATCGGCTTTCGTTTCGATCTGCGCCTGGCCATCCTGGTGATGCTGCCGCTAGCGTTACTGGCCTCGATTCCTCGCTGGAACCTTGTCGGCAGCCGTCTGCTCCGCCTGATCGCACGCGTATACATTGTGCTGGCCCTGGGTGCCCTGCTGCTGATCTACATCATCGATTTCGGGCATTACGCGTACCTGGGCGTGAGGATCAACGCCACCGTCCTGCGCTTCATCGATGATGCACAAATATCCCGTGACATGGTCTGGCAAACCTACCCGGTTATCTGGATTTCCCTGGGTTGGCTGGCAACGGTAGCGTTAGTGACACTGGCGCTGGTGCGTCTGGAACGCGTAACACTGGACCGCCCCCGCAAGCCGATTCACCCGCTCTCCGCCACATGGGGTGGTGCGGTGATGCTCGTAGTGGTGTTGCTGGGCATTTTAGGTCGTGTCGAGCACATGAACCTGGAAAACCCTGTGCCGTTGCGCTGGAGCGATGCCTTCTTCTCGGGCAATAACCAGATTGCCGCACTGGGCCTGAACCCGGTAATTTTCCTCTATGACACGGTCAAGGTCGGCCAGTCGCGCTATGACGAAGCGCAGGTACGCGAACTTTACCCGGTCATGACCAACTACCTGGGCGTCGATCAGCCCGACGCGCAAACCCTCAATTTCGTACGTCACCAAGCACCACAATCCTACAAAGTACCCGGTTCCCGGCCGCCGAACGTGATGTTCGTCATGCTCGAATCGCTGGGCACCAGTGCCGTCGGCGCCTACGGCAACCCGATCAATCCGACGCCCAATCTCGATCGCCTGGCCACGCAGAGCTGGTTCTTCGAACACTTCTATGTTCCGGTGACGGGGACCGCTAAAACTGTCTGGGCCAGCATTACCGGGATTCCGGATGTTACGCGCCAGGAATCGGCAACGCGTAACCCGTTGATCACCAAACAGCACTCCCTGATCAATGCCTTCACCGGTTACGAGAAGATCTACACCATCGGCGGCAACTCCGGCTGGGCCAACATGAATGCCCTGATCCGGCAAAGCATCGACGGCGTTCGCTTGTACGAAGAGCGGGACTGGAAGTCCCCGGTGGTGGATGTCTGGGGCATCTCCGATCTGGACCTGTTCAAGGAAACCGACCGCATCCTGCAAGCACTGCCCAAAGACAAACCGTTCTTTGCGTATGTGCAGACTGCCGGTAACCATCGCCCTTTCACCATTCCCAAGACCAATGACGGATTCGAGGTCAAGCACCCTACCCTCGAAGAAGTCCAGGCCGCAGGATCGCGCAGTGTCGAGCAATACAACGCCGTGCGCCTGCTGGACTTCAACATTGGACGCCTGATGGAAATCGCCAAGGCTGGCGGCTACTACGACAACACCATTTTCGTGCTGTTTGGCGACCACAACACCCGTATCGCCCAGATCCCTTTCCTGGCCCCGGCCTATGAGCAACTGGGCCTGGAAAGCAACGCGGTGCCGATGATCATCCACGCCCCGGGCTTGCTCGGGACGCGCAAGGTCGAGGAAGCGGTTGGCCTGGTGGACTTGCTGCCAACCGTGGCGGGCATGGCCGGTCTTGAGTTCCGCAACGGTGGCATGGGTCGTGATATCCAGCAGCCTGCGCCCGAAGGCGAGCGCGTGGTACCGCTGGTATTGCGTGAGGGAACGTTCCCGTTGATTGCCGGCGTGACTCAACATTACATGGTGCAAATGGAGCACGACGGCAGCTCGCCATCGCTCCACGACCTAGCCTCGAAGACGCCGCTGGACAACGTGGCAGAGCAAAACCCTGAAGAGTTCAAGCGCCTGGTGGAGTTGACCCGCGCCATGCATGAAACCTCAAGGTTGATGCTGTATCAGAACGTGCGCGAGTAACAACTCTTTCCAGCGCGGCCGGGGTGATGGAAGGCCACACCACCGCAATAGACAAGCCATAAAATCAAAAGGCCCCGGCACTTCGCAGTGTCCGGGGCCTTTGGCGTTGTATTGAACCGGTCAGGTTTTTTTAAAACTCCTGAACGGTCGGGCGCAGCACCACTTCGCTGATATCCACTTCAGCGGGCTGTTCGATTGCGTAGGCAATTGCCCGTGCAACAGAGTCCGCCGGGATAGCCTGCTTGTAGAACTCATTCACGTTGTTCGACGACGCTTCGTCCGCGCTGCCGTACTTGAGTTCCGAGTCCACCGCGCCCGGGGAAATCAAGGTCGTGCGGATGTTGCCGCCGACTTCCATGCGCAGGCCTTCGGTGATGGCCCGTACCGCGTATTTGGTGCCGCTGTACACCGTGCCGCCCGGCGCGAACACCTTGATCCCGGCCACAGAGGCGATGTTGATGATTTGCCCGCTGTTTTGCTGTTGCATGTGTGGCAACGCGGCGGCGATGCCATAGAGCACACCCTTGATGTTGATGTCGATCATCCGGTCCCACTCATCCGTGCGCCCCTGAGCCATGGGTGCAATCGCCATCAGGCCGGAGTTGTTGACCATCACGTCGATACGGCCGAACTGTTCGACAGTGGCTGCGACGAGCGCCTGCACCTGCGCCTGTACCGTGACATCGGTGGCAACGGCCAGCGCTTCACCACCGGCGGCACGAATTTCTTCGGCAATCACCTGCAAACGCTCTTCACGCCGCGCTGCCAATACGACCTTGGCGCCGCGAGCGGCCAGGTGACGGGCGGTGCTTTCACCCAGTCCGCTGCTGGCGCCAGTGATAACCACAACTTTGCCGCTGATGTTGTTGCTCATGTTGATCTCCTTACACCTGGAAAAGAGCAGAACGATTTCTGCATGGCCCGGAGTATGGAAAAAAGCTTTAGTGAAATGAATGGAATAGATAGGATTTCGGAATTCCAGAAAAAGGAACAATCCCATGCTCAATCGCACCGAACTGCTCCGTATATTCTGCTGCGCCGCCGAATCAGGCAGCTTTCGCGAAGCGGCCAACTCCCTGGGCATCTCACCGCAGGCCGTGACCCGCGCGATCAAGGAGCTGGAAGGTATGTTTGGCGAGCCCTTGTTCCATCGCAACACCCGCCAGGTACAGATCAGCGCGTTCGGTGAGCGCCTGGCGGAACAGGCGCGCCCGGCGTTGAGCGGCATCGAGCAGTTGTTCAGTCAACACAGTCGCGCCCGCGATCAGGAAGTGAAAGGTCGGGTGCGGATCACCGTGACGCAGTCAATCGGCCACCGCATGTTGGTGCCGCTGCTGGCTCCGCTGCTGCGTGAACATCCTGAAATCGAACTGGACCTGCGTGTGAACGATGTGATGGTGGACGCCGTCGATGAAAAAATCGACATAGGCATTCGCGTCGGCTTTGTCCGCGACCGCAGCTACATTGCCCGCGTGATCGCGCCCATCGGTTTGCAGGTCGTGGCGACGCCGGAGCTGGTGCAACGCTGCGGCCTCCCCGCCAGTCCACTCGATCTGCAACGCCTGCCGTTATCCGCGCTGGTCGACCGCAACAACGGACGCATCTGGCCTTGGTACTTTGCCGATGAGCAACAGTTCGTGCCCACTCAACCCGCCTTTACCTGCGATGATCAGGAAGTCGAGTGCGAAGCTGTCCTCTCGGGCCTGTGCATCTCCCAACTTCCCGACTACCTGATCACCACTCACCTTGCCAACGGACGACTGATCGCTCTGCTGCCGCACTGTGCGCCTGTTCCGTTGGAGCTATTCATCTACCGCCCCCAACGCGGCCCGGTGCCTGCGCGGGTACGGCTGGTGTATGACCACTTGGCCCAATACCTGAGGGGTGTTTTCGAGTAGGTCAATCAACCGAATGCAGGGCGATGAGGCGAGTCAGGTGCCCGAGCGGCATCAGGCCGATGATTTGGGTTAATCGCCTTATTACTGGCAGCGTTCGGCAAAAAAACAAAATTGCCATGTGCTCACTTCGTTCTTCCATACGTCGCAGTGTTCACTGCCCGTTCCTGTACGTCTGGAGAATTCTCAATGCCCTCGTCCAACTCCCTGCCCGCCGCGCTGCTGGGTCTGGCCCTTGTCTGTCCGGCCATGACCGAAGCCCAAGGCCTGGAACTGGGACAAGTGCTGATCGGCGCCGAGGACCAGAGCGACGAAGACCAGAGAATCGACGACGCCAAGGCGCGGCTGGCCCAGGTGCCCGGCGGCACCAACGTGGTCGACATGCGCCGCCCGCTGCAAGGGCGCGTGGCCAGCAATCAGGATGTGCTGGCGTATCAGCCTGGGGTTTATGCCCAGTCGGCGGGCAATGAAGGGGTGAAGATTTCGATCCGCGGATCGGGGATCAACCGGGCACCGGGCGCCCATACCTCGGGGCTGTACGCCATGCTCGACGGCCTGCCTTTGACCGGCCCCGGCGGCACGCCCTATGAATTGCTGGAACCGCTGTGGCTCGACCATGTGGAAGTGCTGCGCGGCGCCAACGGTTTCGACCGGGGTGCACTGGCCTTGGGCGGCGCCATTGATTACGTCAGCCACACCGGCTACGACGCACCGAAGTTGCAAGTGCGTTACGCGACGGGCAGCCACGGCTATCAGCAGCGCCAGGTCAGCTCCGGTCAGGTGCTGGGCGATTTCGATTACTACGTGTCGACGACCGATTCAAATGCCGATGGCTATCAGGACCACACGGCCAGCGACAGCCAGGGCGTGATCGCCAACTTCGGTTATCGCTTCAACCCGAATCTGGAAACACGCTTCTACCTGCGCTACCGCCAGACCGACAACGACCTCGCCGGTCGGGTGACCAAACACTCCATCGAGCACGATCCACGCGCGGCCAACCCGGCCTACGTGACGCGGGACGACAGCCGTGAACAGCCCGGCAGTACCTTCATCGGCAACAAGACCATTTACTACATCGATGACGATTCAAGCATCCAGACCGGCCTTGTCTACCACGACTACCCGATGGACCTGCGCGAAGGCCCCAACCGCCTGAAAGTGGCGTACACGGATGTCAGCGGCACGTTCGACTACAAGCGTCGCGACACCTTGTGGGGGCTGCAAAGCCAAAGCACGGTTGGCCTGCGGGTGACCAAGCACCTGCCCAATGCCGGGGCCAGCGAACTGGTGCGCATCCCCACCGGCAACACTGCCGGCTACGCGCCGGGCACGCACATGCGCAACTTCACCTACCAGGGCTCGGATTCCGTTCTGCATGTGGGCAATGATCTGGAAATCGCCGACGACCTGTGGCTGACCACTGGCCTCGCCGCTATCTATACCCGCCGCGAAAGTGCGGTGACGTATCCGGACGGAGGTGGCAAGACCAGCCTGGGCGACTGGGATTACGCACCGCGTCTGGGCCTGCGCTACCAACTGACACCCGACCTGCAACTCTTCGGCAACCTCAGTCGCTCGGTCGAGGCGCCGCACCCGTGGTCACTGATCTACAGCGCCAACCAACGCTTCCCGGTCGGCAGCGGCCCCGCCACCGGCACCCAGCGTGATCCGATCGAGCTGAAAAACCAGACGGCGACCACTCTGGAAATCGGCGGCCGTGGCGACAGTGCGCTGGGACAATGGAGCCTGGCCTGGTATTACGCCCAAGTGCACAACGAACTGCTCTCGGTGTTGCCGGATGCCAACGCCGTCACCCCCTACGAACTCAACGCCAGCCCCACCGTGCACCAGGGCGTGGAAGCCGGCCTGCAAAGTAACCTGTGGTCGCCGGGCGATGGCGGCCAGTTGAGCCTGCGCCAGAGCTATACCTTCAGTGACTTCCACTACCGCGACGACGACCGCTTCGGCGACAACCGCTTGCCGGGCCTGCCGATGCACTACTACCAGGGCGAGTTGCGCTACGACTGGACCCAGGGATTCTTCGCCGCGCTCAACACGCAGCTGGTGTCCAAAGTGGCGGTGGATTACGCCAACAGCTATTACGCCGATCCCTACGCAATATTCGGCGCCACCCTCGGCTACAACGCGCCCAAGGGTGACTGGCAAACGTGGCTGGACATGCGCAACCTGACCGACAAACACTACGCCGCCACCGTCACCCCGGGTTACGACGACAAAGGGCTGGACGCGGCACGGTCCACGCCGGGTGAAGGAATGGCGATGTATGTCGGGGTGTCGTGGAGTCTGCTCTGAGGCTTGCGTGATGACGGGTGTCCCCGTCGTTCACCCAATCACTTTCGCATACACCGAACGGTCAATGTTTCCGCCGGAGAGAATCACCCCCACCTTTTTTCCTGACATTGCTTCGCGCTCCTGAATCAGCGCTGCCAGGGCCGCCGCACCGGCCCCTTCAGCGAGGTTGTGGGTATCGGTGTAATACACGCGCATGGCCTCGGCAACTTGCGCCTCATTGACCGACACGATCCGCGCCGCACCCGCCGCGTAGACGGCAAAGGCTTCTGGAATCGGCCTGCGTACGGCAAGGCCGTCCGCGAAGGTATTCGCCGAGGGGGTTTCACAAATGGCGCCTGCCTCGAACGACAGTTTCGCGGCCGCCGCCTCGGTGGAAACCACACCCACCACTTCGGTTTTCAGGCCCAACGCGTCGCGGGCGGCGATCACCGCGCAAATCCCCGATCCACAGCCAATCGGCACATAGACGGTGTCCAGGTCCGGCGCCGCGCTGAACAGTTCCAGCGCATAGGTCGCCACGCCTTTGACCAGTTCCGTATGAAACGGCGGAACCAGATAGAGCCCATGCGCTTGCGCCAGGCGTGCGGCCTCTTCGCGGGCCTCGTCAAAATCACGCCCGAACTCCACCACTTCGCCGCCGAAGCCACGCATGGCATTGTTCTTTTCCAGCGAGTTTCCTTGCGGAACGACAATCAGCGCCTGCAAGCCCACCGCGCTTGCCGCCAGCGCCAGGCTCTGCCCATGGTTGCCGCGGGTGGCGGTGAGAATGCCCTTCACCTCGGGATGCTCGCGTTTGAGCCAGTGCATGAAGGTAATGCCGCCGCGCACCTTGAAAGCGCCGGTCGGTGTGTGGTTTTCATGCTTGACCCACACCGTGCAACCCAACCGCTCAGCCAACAAGGGCCAACGGTATTGGGCGGTGGCAGGCATCACTTGGTAAACCTGGCGGGCTGCCTGTTCGATATCGTCGCGAGTCAGTCTGTGCATGAGTAGTCTCCCTGGGATTTTGCCCAGTGTAGGCACGGTCAGAGTCTCATGGCTTTCAGAAAACTGACCTGACTTTTATGCCTCGTCTTCACTATGATGCGGTTCATGAGCCATCGAAACCGCCTGCTTCTGCCGCCACCATCCGAACCGGTCCGCCGGGTCGAGGCCGGCCCATGGGCGATTGAATTGTTGCCGGGCGCCGCGTACGAAACCCGTTACGTAGCGACCCAATCGGCGATTGGCTTTGCCTTCGATAGCCAGCGCGGCCTGCATGCTATCGGCAGCGACCGAATACAACCTTTCGATGCCGTGCCCAACAGCCTGGCATTCGTCCCCACCGGGTGTGACGTACTGTCCGAGTCGCCCAAGGGCGGTGAATACCTGCGGGTGATCCGCACCGACGGTATTGCGCTCGAGGGAAATCGTCCGTTCAACAACCAAATCGATCAACAGGCGACCACCCTCGCCCTGCGAATACGCAGCGCGCTGTTACGGGCCTCGGTGGACGACGATTGGGAAGCCTGGGCGCTCGCACTGGCTGAACGGGCGCAGGCTAACCAAGCGCTGCCGGCACCGTTCCAGGGCTCGATCACCGGCAGCCGGATGCGCCTGCTCGATGAGTTCATTGATGCGGGCCTCGACGGCCCGCTGGGTGTTCCGGCGATGGCGCAGCTACTCGGCTTGTCCGAAGGATATTTCATGCGGGCATTCAAGAACACGACAGGCATGAGCCCGCACAGTTACCTGATCGACCGCCGGCTCGCCAAAGCGCGTGCCCTGATGCGCGACTCGACAGCCACGCTGACGGAGATCGCGCACACCTGCGGCTTTAACTCCCACGCGCATATGGCGACGGTCTTCAAGCAACGCCTTGGCGTCAGTCCTGCGCATTTACGTAGAGATTCGCGGTTCTATTGAACCCGTGTTATGGGCCGGTGTTTGTAGTTGGGTGTCGGGCAGCATTCGGCCTGTGGTCACTGAAACCAACAATCGTCACGTTAAAGGCGACCAATCTCCAGCGTTGCACGCAACCCTGTGGGGCTACGATTCTCCAGTCTGATCTGCCCGCCAACCCGATCTGCAATGGCCTGCACGATGGTCAGTCCCAACCCTGCACCCTGGACATTTCCGCGACTGTAAAAACGCTCGAAAAGCCGATGACGGTCTTTTTCATTGATACCCGGACCCTCATCCTCGACAGACAGTTCATAGCCGTTTTCTGTTTCGGATAGCGTTACGGCAATGACTCCCTGCGGCGGGGAGAAATTCGCAGCATTGGTTACCAGGTTGTTCAAGGCAATGTCGATGGCCGCTGGATCGACTCTCACAAGGCCAATGTTGTCGCTGACACCGAAAACCAGCTCAAGATTCTTGCTCAACAACCAGGGCGTCAACTGAATCAGGCTGTCGCGGACAGTGGCTGCCAGATCGATGGGTGCAGGCGGTTGCACGCCGGCTTCAGGCTCGATACGAGCCATCGTTAGCAATTGGTTAACCAGTCGGCTGGTACGGTCCACGCCGGCGATCAAATGCTCAAGCGATGCACGACGATCCTCGTCACTCCCCGCTTCCATAAGGTTCTCAGCATGGATCCTGAGCACGGCCAGGGGTGTACGCATTTCATGCGCCGCGTCAGCGATGAAACGCCGCTCACGCCCCATCACCTCCTGAATTTGCGCGAGCATTCGGTTAAGGGCTGCCTGCATGGGCTCAAGTTCATTCGGTAGTGGCGTCAATTGCAGAGGATCGAGAGAACCGGGATGCCTCGCCCGCAGGGTTGCGGCCATATTGACCAGCGGTTTCAATCCCCAGCCGATAGCCAGCCAGATCATGACGGCCAGCATCAAACTTCCCAGGATATTGGGCCACAACGTATGGCGTACGATCCGGTCGACCAAATCGGCCCGGACGTCGTCTCGCTCGCCCACCCAGATGCGCAGGTTGTTCTGTTTGTCTTCGAGCAGAAACCCGCGCCAATGCCGGTTGTTCAGGTCTATTACATCGCTGAAGCCCGGTGTTGTCGGCGGTGCAGCGAAGGACGGTGCACTGGCCGTGTGTACCAGTACCTCGCCCTTGAAGTTCCAGACCTGAAAGGCAATCTTGGTTTCATAGGGATGCCCGTCGACCCTGGGCTCCGCCTCGCTCAGGGCCCGATTGAAAGCCTGATACAGATCAGCATGTTCTTTGCTCGCCAGGGGCATGCGCATGACGCCTTGCAGCAGGCGAGCGTTCTGGGCCAACTGGGCATCATAGACTTCGGCAATTTCGTGATTGCTGTCGTGCAGATTGAGCACGCTGATCACCGTCAGACCGGCGAGCATAAGGCCAATGATCAGGGTCAGGGTGCGACGCCTGATCGAGGTCATCGACGCTCCTCCACCAGGTAACCGATACCACGAACCGTGCGGATCAGGTCGGTAGAGAACTTCTTGCGCAGATGGTGAATGTGTACTTCCAGAGTGTTGCTTTCGGCTTCCTCATTCCAGCCGTAAAGCAATTGCATCAGATGATCGCGGGTCATTACCCGCCCTGGCGGCGAAAGCAATTCGTGGAGTAACTGGTATTCCTTGGGTGTCAGGGCGACCGGTTCACCGTGATAGCTGACTTGCTGGGTGCCGGGGTTCAGGCTGATGCCGGCGTGCTCGATCAACGATTGGGCGCGGCCAGCGCTGCGCCGAAGGAGCGCGCGTATGCGCGCTTTCAACTCCGCCAGATCGAAAGGCTTGATCAAGTAGTCATCGGCACCGGCATCGAGCCCGGCGATACGGTCTTCAGTGGCATCGCGCGCCGTCAGGATCAGCACAGGCAGGGTCGATCCGCTGTCACGCAAGCGCCTGAGCACTTCGAGCCCGTCCATGCGTGGCAGGCCAAGGTCGAGCACCGCCAGATCAAATATTTCACTGAGCAGCGAGTGCAAGGCGCTACTGCCATCCTGTAACCAGTCCACGGTGTAGCCTTCACGACTGAGGGCCTGGTGAATGCCCTCGCCGAGCGCGACGTCATCCTCTATCAGTAATAAACGCACATGGACTCCTGTCAGCCAAGTTTCTTGTTCACGTCCACCAACAGGGCTTCGATCTCCTGGCGACGCCCTGCGTCAGCGGTCTCGCGGCCAGGCCGAGGCCCGGCCATCAAAGCTTTTTGCAGCGCTGTCCTGGCTTCAGCGTAGCGCTTTTGACGGTAGAGGTGATCGCCCCAGAAGTACAGGCTATCGATGCCATTGGGGTTCATTTGCAAGGCAAGTTTAAGCAACTGTTCGGCCTTGTCCGAGTCACCGAATCCGATGGGCCAACCCGGCACACGGTCGTACAGCGCGCCGAGGCTCGTGTAGGCGGAACCTTGCAGCGCCTTGGGGTCCAGGGCCAGCGCTTTTTCCAGGTCGGCTTTCGCTTCCTTGACCTTGCTCAGCGCCCCGAGTCCTCCCTGGGCACCGGCCCAGCTGCTGGTGACGATTCCAGACCAGATCCAGGCCTCAGCCACGGCCTGACGCTCATGAGTGAAACTGGACGCTTGCGAGGCCAACTTTTCGAACGCGGCGGTTCGTTGCCCCTCCGGCAACTCGTATTGAATGTGCGCCCAACTTTGCTGGATACCGTTCAGCCGCTGCTGATCGGCGGCATCCAGCGCCCAGACACTCTGGCTGAGGGCGCCAAACAGCAGACAAGCGACAATCTTGTTCATTTGAGTTTCTCCTGATCGGGTTTCTGGCTGAGTCGGCGGATCAGAGGCAATTGCCTGCGCAAACTACGGTCCACCAGATGAGGCAGCAGGTTGTTGAGGCGTACGAAAAACCGTTCCGGCCACCCCAGGTACAAATCGCGACGGTCACCGGCAATGGCATGAATCACGGCGGCGGCCACGGATCGTGGATCGTCGACATTGGCCTTGAGCGCATCGTTGAGTGCCTGGGCTTGCGGGCTGTTCATGCTGGTGTTGGTGGCTCGCGGGGCGACATAGAGCACGCTGACCCGGGTGTCCGCCAGCTCCCGGCGAAGGGCTTCGGAGAACCCGCGCAGGGCAAACTTGGTGGCGCAGTAGCTGGCGTAGCCGGGATAGCCAATGGAGCCATAGGTCGAACCGACGTTGACCACCATAGCACTGTCGGCCCGCTTGAGCAGTGGCAGCAGGAGCTTTGTCAGGCAGATTGGCGCACTGATATTCACCGCGAGCATCGCGTTGATTTCACTGTCATCCAGTTGTTCGAGCATGGCGAAATGATTGACCCCGGCGGCATTGATCAGCAGGTTGATGCCGCCGAAGCTCTCGGCCTCCGCCAGCACCTCGCGGCGGTCGGAAAGCAACGTCAAGTCCGCTCCGATCCAGCACAGGTTGTGCGGGTAAAGCTCAAGTAACGGCACCAACGGTTCCCGATGCCGAGCGACAGCCAATACCCGAGCACCACTGGCGCACAGGGCTGTTGCGATGGCCAGGCCGATGCCGCCGCTGGCACCGGTCAACACGACGCGAGCTTCAGACAAGCGCATGCCGGCTCTCCCCGTCACGCGGCAAGCCACGGAACATATCGGTATAGAGCCGGTACACCACTTTGGAGGCGTGGATGACGGCAGCCTGGTCGTCCAGGTCTTCCAGCTTGTCCATCAGGCGGCGGTAGGTCTGCATGTGTTCGACATCCAGCGAGCCGTGGGAACTGAGGTAGCTGAAGGCGCTTTCCGGGAGCCCCAGCCGTTCACGAATGCTGCCGGCGGCGTGGGTCGCGAGGGCGATGCTGGTGCCTTCGAGCACGTTGACCATGCCGAACAGTCCAACCGGGTTGTCCCTGGCAATCAGGTCGTAGAGAAAGCTGACCATCAATTCGATCGGCAAGGATGGGTGCCCATCGCGAACCACGTCCCTGTCGCCGCCACAGGCATGAATGTCATTGAGCACCCACTGTTCGTGGCCATACTCGTCCTCGATGTAATCGCGCACGGCTTCGCGCAACCATTCCAGACGCAGTGGCAGACGCGCCCCGCAGGCCATCATCAATGGCACGGTATGTCGCACGTGGTAGTACGCCTGCGCCAGAAAGGCCCGGTAACTTTCCAGGCTGACGTCGCCTTCCAGCGCATCACGGATGACCGGCAGGTTGAACAGCTCAAGGCGTTCCTGTTGAGTGGCTTCTTGCAGCGAGTCGAAAAAACTCATGGTGCGGATTCCTCGGAAAAGGCGGGATCGGTCAGTTGCCCCCGAAAGCGTTCGACAATGGCGTCACGACGGAGTCGGCCATTGGCGGTGAGCAAACCGTTGGCGGGAGTGAACGGTTGATCAAGGCGGGTCCAATGACGGACCTGTGCGTAGTCGGGCAGTATCTCGTTGGCCTGGGCTACGGCGGCCGCCAATTGTTCGTCGGTGCAATCCGGACGATGGGGCCAGAGCAGCGCATGGTTATGTGGCATGGCTTCGCCGTAAACGAAGGCCTGGGCAATATGCTTGCGCTGAGTCAGTTCGGACTCCACCCACTCGGGGTTTACGTTGCGCCCGAAACTGGTCACGAACTGATGCTTCTTGCGGCCCTTGAGGTATAGAAAACCTTCGGCGTCGAACTCGCCGAGATCACCGCTGGGCCACCATTCAGCGGTGTGCGGAGCTTCTCCCAGATAACCCAGCAGGGTTGCGCCTTTGATCAGCACTTCGCCGTCGTCCGCCAGCCGAATTTCCACATGAGGCAATGGTCGTCCAACACTGCCGGAGCGGCTTGCTTGTGGGCGATTGAGGCACACCACCGAGGCACACTCCGACAGTCCGTAACCCTCGAAAACCGGCATGCCAACACGTTGAGCACGGCGCAGTAAATCTTCTGAAACCCGAGCGCCACCCACGGCGGCAAAACGCAGGAGTTTTGGATCAAACACGTTCTGCTCGGCAGCGTTGACCAGCATCAACAGCAATTGCGGCACCAGAATCAGGCTTTGGGGGGATCGGCTGGAAAGGCATGTCAACAGTTGCGGCATGTCCACACCGCTCGCACCTTGAATCCCAAGGGATTGCTGGCTGGGCAGGCTCAAGGTCGCGCCGGCGTACAGCGCGGCATAACAACCGATGTTCTCCAGCAAAATGGACAGGGGCAGCAAGGCCAGGTGGTGTCGCGGTTCGGTGGATCTGCTGGCCAGATCCAGCTCGCGAGTGACCCGTAGAATGCTTTTCGCACTCAAGCACACTCCCTTGGGGTTACCGGTAGTACCCGAAGTGAAGGTGAGTTTGGCCGTACCTTCAGGCATCCGGTTAGGGCCACAGAAGGTACGCTGCCAGAACTCGCCGTTCTTTTGATACCCGGCCGCCAGGAGTTCGTCGTGCAGCCGCGGCTCGGCGATTACCCGTTCAGCCTGGCTTTGTTCCAGGCAATGCTTGCGTTGCGCCGGACTGAAAAAGGGCGGCAAGGCCAAACAGGTCAAGCCTTCGAAGAGTGCGGCCAGGTCCCAGAGTATGGCTTCGACGCCATTATCCAGCGCCAGTGCGATCACCTTCACCTGCTCCTCGCGCAGGCGCTGCTGGCGATAAAAGACCTCGGCATACAGCGTGGCGTAATCCAGTTTCAGCTGATCGCCCCACAACGCAGTAGCATTTGAGTTGTGCTCGGCATGGCTGCGCAGCGTCTGCTTGAAATGCTCCATTTCAGGCGACATGGCAGGAGGCATCAATGGACATTGGTAAGCCCAGGCGGCTGAACAACCCGGTGTTGCTTAAATGAGTGAATCCAGCGCGAATATTGCCAACATGAACCCAAGGCTTGCTTTCGTAGTAGCTGCCCCAGGCGTGGCGATCCTCGCCGAGCCGCGCAGGATCGGCAGCACACAGCGTCACCGGTTTCAAACCAAGGCGATGAAAACTGTTCACCAATCCCAGATTCCCGGTGAACGCCACCCATTCCAGACCGCCCATCGCCAGGAGGTAGGTCATCGCGATAATACTTAGCCGTGCGCTTCCAGTGTCGCCGGCTGCCAGATTGCCAACCTCGACGATTGCCGATCGATCTACGGCCTGATCAGCGGCGGCACCGATCAGCGGATCAATTGCTTCGTCCAGGTAACCCTCAAGAAACAGCGGTCCGGCACTTGCCAGACGCACACCAACCACTGCACACAGCGCGCCTGAGGCTTCGCTCATGCCAAACAGTTCCGGCATGAAATGGCGAATGTCCGCACCGTGGGCCTTACGAAAACGTTGCTGGATAAAGGATTCGAAAGCACACCGTTGCGGGTCCTTCGGCAATGCTCTGACGAGTTGCATTTGCGGTGTTCCAGCTTGGCCAAAGGACAGCGGCAACTGAACATTCCAGTTGAATTCGGACATGAAAAAACACCTCCCCAGATCAATTGGGGAGGAGTATCCAAGGCATTTCTTAACGAAGTCTGAAGGTGGGAAAAAGATCGGCCGATACGAGTTCAGATGGCCTTGAGGCACGCCGCTGAGGGAGCGTCAGCCATCACTTCGTTGCCACGACCTTTTCTCCAGCACTGTCCCACCCTCCTCCCAGCGCCTTATAGATCGCGACAATCCCCCGGTACTGGTCAATCTCACCCTGGGCCTGGGCATCTTCGGCATTCAAACGCTCACGCTCAGCATCGAGCAGCACCAGATAGTCGACCGAGCCTTCCCGATACTGGATGCCCGCGAGGTCTGCGGCCGCACGGCTCGATTCGCTTTGTTTGATCAGCGACAGCAAACGCTGTTGGCGTTTGCCGTAGTCGCTGAAGGCGTTCTCCGATTCTTCCAGGGCCAGCAGCACTTGCTGTTCGTAGGTGGCCAAAGCGCCTTCGGCGTCAGCGTTGGCGCCACGAATGCGGGCGCGCACGCTGCCCAGATCGAAGGCCGCCCAAGTGATGCTCGGGCCCAGGCTCCAGGCACGCGCGGCGCTGGAACCGATTTGCGAACCGCGCCCGGCGGTGAAGCCAAGGAAGCCGCTCAAGCTGACCCGAGGAAACAGGTCAGCCGTGGCCACGCCGACATCCGCCGTGGCGGATGCCAGTCTGCGCTCCGCTGCCAGTACATCCGGCCGACGGTGCAACAACTCGCCCGGATCACCGATCGGCAGCGCCTTGGCGATCGCCGGTAAATCCGCCGGGCTCAAGGACACGCTCAATTGGTCCGGGCGCTCGCCCAGCAAGGTCGCGATGCGATTCTTCTGCCGGACCTGTTCCGCTTGCAGCTGCGGCACGCTCGCTTCGACCGCGGCCAGACGCGCGTCGGCACGTACCACATCGAGTTCGTTGCCCACGCCAGCATCACGCAGGCTGACCGTGACTGCGCGTGAATCGCTTTGGTTTTTCAAGTTGGCCAAGGCGATTTTTTCCCGCAGTTGCGCCCCGCGCAGTTGCCCGTAGGCATCTACCAGTTCGGCAATCATGGTCACCCGCAATTGATAGAGATCCGCCGCCGCAGCGTCTTCCAGCGCGTCGCTCGATTCGAGCTGACGCTGGATGCGGCCGAACAAGTCGATTTCCCAGGCCATGTCCAACCCGAGGTCATAGCGTTCGAGATTGACACGGCTCTCGGTTTGACCGGGCACCTGCGAACGACCCTGCTGGCTGCTGACGCGACTGGTGACCACCGGCAGATTGTCGTTGCTGATGTCATCGCGAATCGCCCGGGCGGCTTTCCAGCGCGCAAACGCTACGCGCAGGTCGCGGTTGCCCTCAAGGGATTTACTCACCAACTGATTGAGCGTGGGGTCGTCGAACTGTTGCCACCACACCCGTTCAAAGTGCGACTGGTCGTAGTTGGACGCCTTGGCGTAAACACTGTTTGCCGGTGCGGTATCGGGGGTTTTGAAATCCGGTCCGACCGTGCACGCGGCCAATGCAGTCACCAGGAGGCTGGGTAGAAACAACTTCAGAGCATTCATGGTTGCACCTCCAGGTTCAGCGCTTTGGTTTGCTGGCGCGCTTGTTTGCGTTCGATATAGCGACGGATCAGGACGAAGAACACCGGGGTCAGCAGCAGGCCGAAGAAGGTCACGCCGAGCATCCCGGAGAACACCGCCACACCCATGGCACGACGCATTTCCGAACCGGCACCGGTGGACGTCACCAACGGCACCACACCCATGATGAAGGCGAACGAGGTCATCAGGATCGGCCGCAGACGCATGCGGCAAGCATCGAGAACGGCATCCAGCGGTGACAGGCCTTGCTCCTGTTTATCCTTGGCGAACTCAACGATCAGGATCGCGTTCTTGCACGCCAAACCTACCAGTACAATCAGGCCGATCTGGGTGAAGATGTTGTTGTCGCCCTTGGAAATGATCACCCCGGCAATCGCCGACAGCAGCGTCATCGGCACGATCAGGATTACCGCCAGCGGCAGGCTCCAGCTCTCGTACAACGCCGCCAATACCAGGAACGCCAACAGCACGCAAAGCGGGAACACCAGCAACGCGGTGTTGCCGGACAGGATCTGTTGGTAGGTCAGGTCGGTCCATTCGTAGGTCATGCCGTTGGGCAATTCTTCCTTGAGCAGCTTTTCTATCGCCGCCTGGGCCTGGCCGGAGCTGTAGCCTGGGGCCGCACTGCCGTTGATTTCGGCGGTGACGAAACCGTTGTAGTGCGAGACCCGGTCCGGCCCCGACGTCGGGCTGACCTTGACGAAGGTCGCCAGCGGGATCATCTCGCCGCGATCATTGCGCACCTTCAACTGACCAATCTGCTCCGGCTCCTGGCGGAACTGTTGCTCTGCCTGCACGTTGACCTGATAGGTCCGGCCAAAACGGTTGAAGTCGTTGGCGTACAGCGAGCCCAGGTACACCTGCAAAGTGTCGAAGATGTCGTTGATCTTCACGCCGTGAGTCTTGGCTTTCTCGCGGTCGATCGCCGCTTCAACCTGCGGCACGTTGACCGTGTAGCTGGTGAACAGATTCGCCAGCTCTGGAACGCTACGACTCTTGGTAATGATGTTCATGGTTTCTTTGTACAGCTCGTCGTATCCGAGGTTACCCCGGTCTTCGATCTGCAAACGGAAGCCGCCGATGGTGCCCAAGCCTTGCACGGGCGGTGGCGGGAACACCGCGATGTAGGCGTCCTGAATGCCGCCGAACTTGCCGTTCAACGAAGCGGAAATCGCCCCGGCGGACAGGCTCGGGTCCTTGCGCTCATCGAATGGGCGCAAGCCGATGAAGGCGATACCGGCGTTCGGGCTGTTGGTGAAGCCGTTGATCGACAGGCCGGGGAACGCCACGGCGCTGTCGAAACCCGGTTCGTTCATGGCGATGGTACTCATGCGCCGGATAACCGATTCCGTGCGATCAAGGCTGGCTGCGTCCGGCAATTGCGCAAAGGTCACCAGGTACTTTTTGTCCTGGGTCGGCACAAAACCGGTCGGCGTGGTGCTGAAACCCATGTAGGTCATGGCGATCAGCCCGGCGTAAACCAGCAAGGCCACGCTGCTGCCACGAATGATCTTGGCCACGGCAACCACATAGCCATGGCTGGCCTTTTCGAAGAAGCGGTTGAAGGGTTTGAACAGCCAGCCGCCGAACAACTTGTCCAATACTTTGGAGAAGCGGTCTTTCGGCGCGCCGTGGGCCTTGAGCAGTACCGCTGCCAACGCTGGCGACAGGGTCAGGGAGTTGAAAGCCGAGATCACTGTCGAGATGGCAATGGTCAACGCGAACTGCTTATAGAACTGTCCTGTGAGGCCGGAGATGAACGCCGCCGGGACGAACACCGCGCACAGCACCAGCGCCGTGGCGATGATCGGCCCGGTCACTTCGCCCATGGCTTTCTTGGTCGCCTCCGCCGGTTCGAGGCCGGATTCGATATTACGCTCGACGTTCTCCACCACCACGATCGCATCGTCGACCACGATGCCGATCGCCAACACCAGACCGAACAACGACAGCGCGTTGAGTGAGAAGCCAAGCAAATGCATCACGGCAAAGGTGCCGATCAGCGACACCGGCACCGCGACCAGTGGAATGATCGAGGCGCGCCAGGTTTGCAGGAACAGGATCACCACCAGCACCACCAGAATCAGCGCTTCGAACAGGGTGTGAACCACTGCCTCAATCGAGCTGCGCACGAAGATGGTCGGGTCGTAAACGATCTCGTAGTCCATGCCTTCCGGGAAACTTTTCTTCAGCTCGGTCATCTTCGCCCGAACTTGGTCGGAAACGTCGATGGCATTGGAACCGGGGCGCTGGAAGATCGGCATGGCCACCGCTTCCTGATTGTTGAGCAAGGCGCGCAACGCGTATTGGTTGGAACCCAGCTCGATCCGGGCAATGTCCTTGAGGCGAGTGATCTCGCCGTTCGGGCCACTGCGGATGATCACGTTTTCGAACTCTTCCTCGGTGACCAATCGCCCTTGGGAGTTGATCGACATCTGGAAACTGGTGGCATTCGGTGCGGGCGGTGAACCCAGTTGCCCGGCAGCGACCTGACGGTTCTGTTCGCGCACCGCGTTGACCACGTCGGTGGCGGTGAGATTGCGCGAAGCGGTCTTGTCCGGATCGAGCCAGATCCGCAGCGAGTAGTCACCGATACCGAACATCTTCACATCGCCGATACCGTTCAGACGCGACAGCTCATCCTTGACGTTGAGGATCGCGTAGTTGGACAGGTAGAGCATGTCGTAGCGCTTGTCCGGCGACACCAGGTGCACCAGCAAGGTCAGTTCCGGCGAGGCCTTGTCGACGGTGATGCCGATGCGTGTCACCTCCTCCGGCAACTTCGGCTCGGTGCGGGTCACGCGGTTTTGCACCTGAACCTGGGCGTTATCCAGATCGGTGCCCAGGGCAAAGGTCACGGTGAGGGTCAAGCGACCGTCCGCCGTCGACTGCGAGGACATGTACAGCATGTTCTCGACGCCAGTGATCGCCTGCTCCAGCGGCGCGGCGACGGTTTCGCCGATGACCTTGGGGTTGGCGCCCGGATAGTTGGCGTGCACCACCACGGTCGGCGGCACCACTTCGGGGTATTCGCTGATCGGTAATTGGAACAGCGAGATGCCGCCGGCGATCAGGATCAACAGCGACAGCACCGCTGCGAAGATCGGTCGCGTGATAAAGAACTGAGAGAATTTCATGTCGATGTTCCCTTATCCGCGAGGAGTGACAGCCGCATCGGTCTTCACCAGGGCCGGTGATTTCACCGGTGCAGGATGATTGCCGGCCTCGATCGCCTGCCGTTGGCGGGTCAGCGTCGCGACGGTTTCCGGATCGGCCATTGGCGCGTCTTGAGGGGCGACCACGGCGCCGGGACGAACCCGTTGCAGGCCGTTGATGACGATGCGGTCCTCTTTCTGCAAACCGCTGCGCACGATGCGCAAGCCTTCAAGCTTCGGCCCGAGATCGACGTTGCGGTACACAGCCTTGTTGTCCTGATCGATCACCAGCACGAATTTCTTGCCCAGGTCGGTGCCCACCGCTTCGTCCTTGATCAGCAGCCCAGCGTAAGCGGCGCTGCCCACCAGTTTCAGGCGCGCGTACAAACCGGGGGTGTATTGGCCGTCGGCGTTGTCGAACACCGCGCGACCGCGGATGGTGCCGGTCTTGGGATTGACCTGGTTGTCGACGAAGTTCATCTGCCCCTGATGGCTGTTGCCCTCCTCGTTCGACAAGCCCATGTAAACCGGTGTCGTCTGGCCGCGCTGGCCTTGACGAGACAGTTGGCTGTACTTGAGAAACAGGCGTTCGTCGGCATCGAAATAGGCGTACACCTTGTCGGTGGAGACGACGCTGGTCAGCGGCGTAGTGTCGGCGGTGACGATGTTGCCGGCGGTGATTTCCGCACGGCTGACGCGGCCGGAGATCGGCGCGGTGACGCGAGTAAAACTGAGGTTCAGGCGTGCAAGGTCAAGCTGCGCCTGAATGGCATCGACCCCGGCCTTGGCCTCCTGTGCGGTGGTCGTGCGGGTATCGGCCAGCTCGGCGGAAATCGCATTGCTGCCAAGCAGACGCTGCCCGCGCTGCGCTTCATTGGCGGTGCGAACCAGCGTGGCCCGGGCTTGTTGCAATTGGGCCTGGAATCGTTCGACTTCGTGCTCGAACGGCCGTGGATCGATCTGGAACAGCAAATCCCCTTTCTTCACCAATGCACCGTCGGTGAAGGCGACACGTTCAATCTGCCCCGACACACGAGGACGGACCTCGACCGTTTCCGGCGCTTCCAGACGCGCGGTGACTTCGTCCCATTCGGTGATCGGCTGTTCGATCACCTTGGCGACGGTAACGTGCGGCGCCCCCGGTGCTTTGGCGACATCGGGCGCACGATCGCAAGCGGCGAGCATCGTGAGGGCCAATGCGGCAAAGGGATAACGAAAAGGTTTGAGTGACTGTTCCATAAGGGGTGTCCGCCAGACGGTTAAGAAGTTTGCGGAGTCTCGGCCTCGCGCGAGGCAGCGACGAATTGAACGGAGTGAACTTGGTTATTACTATTAATGATGATCGTCATGTATAAGCACAAAAAAAAGGGATTTGTCCCGCTCATGCCCGCGTATTGGCGAGCGCATGACACACCGAATCCAGCGCCGGTCCCAGAAGCTGCGCAACCCACAACGCGCGGGGTGTCGGCTCCATCGTCCGGCCTGTGCGCGTGAACAAGGGATCGTTGAACAGACCGCGCAAACGGCTGAGGGCATTGCTGACCGCCGGTTGTTTCAGCGCAAGCTTGTGCGCCGCACGGGTGACGTTGCGCTCCTGGAACAGGGCTTCGAACACCACCAGCAGGTTCAGGTCGATGTTGCGCAGTTCGTTTCTTTTCATGAGTCAGGCCCGCCAGATAGTGTCCACGAGGCATTTGCGCAGACAATATATTACGACCATAATCATTACAAGCCTTCAGGCGACGACTTGCTTGTAGCCAGACTCATCGGAGGTCGTTCAAGACCTCCGATGAGTCCCGGTCATTACACCGACGTTTGCACCACCGCCGCTTCCCGGCCCTTGAACGCCAGGGAGAAACAGAAAAAGATCACCAACGCAAAACCCGCCGGGAACAGCCAGATGTGCTTCCAGTCGTGGCTGCCAGCTGTCGCGGCGTAGTGATCGGTCACCTGCCCCGCCACCCAGAATCCGATCAGCATGCCCAAGCCGTAAGTCGCCAATGTGATCAAACCCTGAGCCGAACTTCTGAAGCGTTCCGAAGCCTTGGCGTCGGTATAAATCTGCCCCGAGACGAAGAAAAAGTCGTAGCAGATGCCGTGCAAGGCGATGCCGGTGAACAGCATGAACGCCAGATCGCCATTGTTGCCGTAGGCGAACAACAGGTAGCGCAACGCCCACGCCAGCATGCCGACCAAGAGCGCAAGTTTGATGCCGAAACGGTGAATGAACAGCGGCAGAAGCAGCATGAACAGCACTTCGGAGACCTGCCCGATGGCCATCTTCGCCGTGGGATTGGTCACGCCGATTTCCGCCAGGAACGGGTTGGCATTCTGGTAGTAAAACGCCAATGGAATGCAGATCAGAATCGAGGCAATGAAGAACACCAGATAACTGCGATCCTTGAGCAATCCCAGCGCATCCAGCCCCAACATTTGCTTGAGGCCGACACGTCCCGCTTCCGGTTTCAGTGGCGCGGTGCTCGGCAGTGTGAAGCTGTAGAGACCCAGCAGCAGCGAGGCGATGGCCGACATCAGGAATGTGTTGCGCAACCCGCCCGAGGAAATCGCCGCTTGCGAATCCCAGGCGAACACAAAACTGATCACCACACCGGCCACGATCCAGCCAATGGTGCCCCACACACGTATGCGCGAGAACTCCAGTGCCGGGTCGCTCATCTGGCGAAACGCGACCGAGTTCACCAGCGCCAGGGTCGGCATGTAAATCATCATGTACGCCAGCACGAACGGGTAAAACGTGCTGAAGTCCGGCGCGCGATAGAGTTGATACAGCAACACCGCGCCCACCAGATGCAACACCGCGAGGATGCGTTCGGCGTTGAAGAAACGGTCAGCGATCAAACCAATCACGAAAGGGGCAATGATCGCCCCCCAGGACTGGGTCGAAAACGCCATGCCGATCTGCCCGCCACTGGCGCCCAGGTTGCTGGCGAGGAACGTACCGAGGGTGACGAACCAGCCGCCCCAGATAAAGAACTGCAGGAACATCATTGCGCTTAATCGCGCGGTCATCGTGGTCATAACAGTCACCGTCTTATTGTTGTTTTTTGCGAGTGTTCGAAGCGATCAGGCGTCGGGCAAGCCCAGCAATCGTCGATTGAATTGTTCGTCGGACGACACGCTGACGAAATCATCGAAGGCCTTGCGGGTCTTGGTGATCATGTGCCGCTCGATGAACGCTGCCCCTTCGGCGGCGCCCTGTGCGGAGTCCTTCAAACAGCATTCCCACTCCAGCACGGCCCAGCCAGCGAAGTCGTATTGGGTCAGCTTGCTGAAGATCGATTTGAAGTCGATCTGGCCATCGCCCAACGAGCGGAAACGCCCCGGCCGCTCGACCCAGCCTTGATAGCCGCCATAGACACCGGAACGCGCGTCGGGGCGAAACTCGGCGTCCTTGACGTGGAACATGCGGATGCGGTCGTGGTAGCGGTCGATGAACCCCAGATAGTCCATTTGCTGCAGCAACAGATGGCTCGGGTCGTAAAGGATGGCGGCGCGGGGATGGTGATCGACCGCCTCGAGAAAACGCTCGAACGAGGCGCCGTCGTGCAGGTCTTCGCCGGGGTGAATTTCGTAGCACAGGTCGACACCGGCCGCTTCGAAGCAATCGAGAATCGGCAACCAGCGCTTGGCCAATTCCGCAAAACCCTGCTCGACCAAACCGGCCGGACGCTGCGGCCACGGGTACATGTAGGGCCAGAGCAGCGCCCCGGAAAACGTCGCATGAGCCTTCAAGCCCAGGCGCTGACTGGCGCGCGCGGCCAGTTTCAACTGGTCGATGGCCCATGCCGTGCGCGCCTCCGGCTGCCCGCGCAAATGCTCTGGCGCGAAGTCGTCGAACAGCGTGTCGAACGCCGGATGCACCGCCACCAATTGGCCTTGCAGATGGGTCGACAGTTCGCTGATCTCGACACCAGCCTCGGCGCAGACGGCTTTTAATTCGTCGCAGTAATCCTGGCTTTCGGCGGCACGCGCCAGGTCGATGAATTGCGTGCCCAGCGTCGGCAACTGAATGGCCTTGTAGCCTTGGGAGGCCGCCCAGCGCGCGATGTTTGCCAAGGTGTCGAACGGCGCTTCGGCGGACATGAACTGCGCGAGGAAAATCCCCGGGCCGCGCATACCGGTGGAGGTTTGAGTGGTATCGGTCACGGAAGTCTCCAGGGTCATGGGGTGCAGACCAGTTCGGTCCACTTGGCGTCGCCGCGATGGTTGGCGATGACGGTCTCGATGAATGCCATGCCACGCAGACCGACGTCGATGCCCGGTACGCCGGGAGCATCAGGGCCAGCAACGTCGGCGCGAATCGCTTTGGCAAAGTCGCCGTAAAGATTGGCCATGGCTTCGAGATAGCCTTCGGGGTGCCCGGCTGGCAGGCGCATGCGCTGGCTGGCGGCCTCGCACAACCACGGCTGCCCGACGCCGGAACGCAAGACACGCATGGGTTGATCGAGGGCGCGGTGGATCAGGCTGGCCGGCTTTTCCTGACGCCACTCCAACCCGCCCTTGTCGCCGTAGACGCGGATTTTCAGCGGATTCTCTTCACCTGCGCAGACCTGGCTGGCGATCAGCACGCCACTGGCGCCTTCGGCCATCTTGAACAGCATCGAGGCGTCATCGTCCAACTGCCGACCCTCGATGTGCACGCCCAACATGGCGCACAACTGCTTGATCGGTTGATCCGCGACAAACTCGGCGAGGGAAAACGCATGGGTGCCAATGTCACCGATGCAACCGCCCAGACCGGACTGCTCGGGCAAATCACGCCATGCGGCCTGCTTGTTGCCCTGCCCGGCGACGTCCTGGCTCAACCAGCCTTGTGGATACTCGACGATCACCTTGCGCACCGCGCCGATCACGCCGCTGCACACCATCTCCCGCGCCTGCCAGACCATCGGGTAACCCAGGTAAGTGTGGGCCAGGCCGTAAAGACGATTGCTGCGCTCGACCACCTCTTTCAGGGCCAGCAACTCGCCTAGATTCAACGCCGCAGGTTTTTCACTGAACACGTGAAAGCCGGCGCTCAGGGCCTCGCTGGCCACCGGCGCGTGCAAATGATTGGGGGTAACGATGACCACCAACTCCATGCGTTGCTCGGTGGGCAAGGCGCGCTCGGCTTCAATCATCTGCCGCCAGTCGCTGTAGCAGCGTGACGCCGGCAAGCCCAGCGCTGCGCCGGTGCTCTGGTTGTTTTGGGCATCACGGCTGAATGCGCCGCACACCAGTTCGAAGCGCCCATCGAGCCCTGCGGCTTGACGATGAGCCTTGGCGATGAAGGCCCCTTCACCACCTCCGACAAATCCCATTCTTATTTTTGGCACGACAGCGTTCATTGCATTTTTTCTCTGTTTGGAAGGGAATCCAGTCATGATGTAACCGGTTACATCGTGGCGGAAATTTAGGCTCAGTTCGGGGAGCTGTCAAACCCCGGATTAACATCCACGAACATTTCAGAGCAGCGTCGACCTGCGGTAAGCTCGCCGGCCGCGCTGTTCGATAACGAGGTGGTCTTGTCCAATATCCGTGAAGTAGCCCGGCTCGCCGGTGTCTCGGTGGCCACCGTGTCCCGAACACTGAAGTCGCCCGAGCGCGTGCTCCCCGAAACCCGCGACAAGGTCAACGCCGCCGTGGAACAGGCAGGCTATCGCCCGAACCTGATGGCGGTGCAATTCCGCTCGCGCAGGACCGGCAACCTGGTGATTCTGGTGCCGGCCATTGCCAACACCTTTTTCGCCCGGGTCATCAGCGGCGCACAACAAGCCGCCCAGGCTGCCAACTATCGCCTGCTGCTGTGCGACACCCAGGGTCGCGAGGAAATCGAACGGGAATTCGCCGAGCTGGTGTACAACCATCAGGCCGACGGCGTGATCCAGTTGCGCGCCTACGATCCGTTCGAAGCGCCCTTCCCCAGCGCCGAGCTTCCGCCCATCGTCAACGCCTGTGAGGTGATTCAGGGCGGTCGCCATCCGACCATCAGCCTCGACAACCGCGCCGCCGCCAAGGCCATGACCGAACACCTGATAGAACTCGGTCACCGCCGCATCGGCCTGATCAAAGGCCCGAAAAGCAGCCCGCTGACCCGCGATCGCGTGGCCGGTTATCAGGACGCGTTGCAGCACGCCGGTATTGCCAGCGACCCGGCCCTGATCTGTCACGGTGACTTCAGCCTGAAGGCCGGTTATGACGGCGCGGCGGCGATGCTGAAACTCGCCGAACGTCCCACGGCACTGTTTTGCGAAAACGATGAGATGGCCATCGGTGCGTTGAAGCACATCAAGCAATTGGGCTTGCACGTACCCGAGGATATTTCGCTGGTGGGTTTCGACGACATTCCTTTCGCGGCGTACTGCGATCCACCGCTGACGACCATTGCGCAACCGGCCGAAGTCTTCGGCCAGAAAGCCGTCGAGATGTTGATTGCGCTGATCGAGAAGAAGCCGCTGGCGCAGCGGCATGTGGTGTTGCCGTTTGAATTGACGCTGCGCAGCAGCACGGCGGCGCGAAAGTAAAACACCTGTGGGAGCGATCAGGCTCCCACAGGTTCAGGTCAATCGCGGAATTGCGTCAATTGCTGGCTCAGCGACCCAGTCTGATCACGCAGTTGCACCGACTGTTCAAGCAGGCTGCGAATCGCGTGATCGTTCTGCTCGGAGATGCGGCTGACGCCCTGGATCGCCACCGACAGTTGCTCGCCGGTCGCCGCCTGGCTTTGGGTCTGACGAGCGACTTCGCTGATGCGCGTCAGAATATCCTGGGCATGCTGGCGGATCTGATCCACGCCTTGGGCCGAAGTGGTCAGTTGCACCACACCCTGGCGCACCGCTTCGCCGACCTGCTGAACGTTGGCCACGGTGTTGCGCACGTCCGAACCGATGGCGCCGATCATCTCGCCGATTTCACCGGTCGAGCGACTGGTGCGCTCCGCCAGTTGCCGCACTTCATCGGCCACCACGGCAAAACCACGCCCCTGCTCCCCGGCCCGCGCCGCTTCAATCGCCGCGTTGAGGGCCAGCAGGTTGGTCTGGTCGGCGATGCTACGAATCACCGCGATGATCCCGGCGATCTGTTGTGAGCGTTTTTCCAGATCGCCCACCGCACCGGCCACCACGTCCATGGTCTGGTCGATGTGGGTGATGCCGGCGAGGGTCTGGCTCATGTCCCCGGAAATGTTCTTGGTCAACACTTCAGTGTTGCGTGCCAGTTGCTCCACGTCTTCGGCTTGCTGGGACATTTCGGTCACCGAGTGCGCCAGTGCCGTCACGCCGCTGGCCATTTCTTCGGTGGCGGTGTGTTGCGAAGTCGCGCGTTCGGCGACGGCTTGGGTGGTATCGCCCAGATGATTGGAAATCTGCATCAGCGCCGTGCTGCTGTGACGGATCGAGCCCACCAGATCGCCAAGGCGCTGAATGAACTGGTTGAACGCCCCGGCCAATTTGCCGGTTTCATCGCCGCTGCGCTGTTCAAAACGCAACCCCAACTCGCCACCCCAGGCCTGAATGCCGACCGTCAGGCCCGACAACGGACGAATCTGCCACGCCAGTAAATGCCACAGCACGATGGCCAGGACCAGCAACGCGACCAATCCGATAATCACGGCGGTGTAGAGAAAATGATTGATCCCGGCCATGGCTTCGGCCAGCGGATAAGCGACCATCAACGCCCAATTGTTCGGCGACTTGCCGATGTGCACCGGTTGCAGCACATAGCCCCAGCCATCGTGCTCGAAACTGTAGGGCTGGCCGGCCTTGATTGCGTCCTTTGCAGCGGCCGGCAATTCGTCGGCAGGCTGGGCTAAACGCTTGGCATCGGGATGGCTGGCGTACAAGCCATCGCTGGAGATCAGCGCGCCATAGCCTTTGAATGCGTCAATGGTCGCGAGTTGGCGGTTGATGCTTTCCAGCGGAATATCGACCCCCGCCACACCCAGCGCTTTACCACCTTGCAACAGCGGCACCATGATCGACACCAGCATTACCTTCTGCCCACTGCCGATGCTGTAGGCATAGGGTTCGGAGGCCCACGGCTGACGCGTATGCAGCGGTCGGTAGTAATACTGGTTGTCGGCATTTTCCGGCACGTAACCGCTCAACGCCTCGGACTTCACCCCGCCACTGGCGCGGTTCCAGTAAGTCAGGTAACGGCCCGTGGCATCAGTGTTCGGTTGATTGGCAAACTCACTGTCCTTGCCATCGAAAGCGTTCGGTTCCCAGTACTGCCCAAGGCCCAACAGCTTGGGATTGGCTTCGAACAGTTGGCGTGTCAGGGCATCAGCGGTCTTGCGATCGACCTGTTGTTGCTGCATCGCAGTGGCGACACCGGCCAGGGATTCGGCCACGGTAAAACCGACACTGAGTTCGACTTCGACTTCCTTGGCATTGGCCTTGACGATGGTGTCGACCAGGGCAAAGGTCTCTTTGACCGACGAGCCATAAGCGATATAGGCGATGGACCCCAACAGCAGCGCCATGACGACGACGGTGCCAATCAGCGCCGTCCAGAACAACTTGAAGTGCAGTGAGCGATTAGGCATGAACATTCTCGAAGGTGCGATTCGTCAACCAGCAACAGACCACGCAAAAACGAGAGTGCCGCAGCCCTGCTGGCAGGTGATTTATAATTGATATTATTTGGCCACTATATCGAGGCAAACGCCCCCGATGCAACACAATTGAACGTACGATCAGTTTTGAAAACGGAGGGAAGAAACCCGGGACGACAATCAACAACGCCACACTCGTTTCAGGTGTACCGATGCGGCGCAAACGTGCCGGTTAGACGGCTGTCAAAGGCATTCCTGCGCGGCGCGTTCAAGCCTGGAAGGTCCGAATGTCGAGGCCAATAAGGTGCGCTCATACAGGAACACCTTGCCCTTGTAGGCCTCGAGTACATCGTTGGCAGCGACCTTGCTTGTAACCACGATACGGTAGCTGCGCTGGGTTTCCGAGACGGTGGTATGCAGCGCGCCTTCATGCAGTTTTGGCAGGACACACTGCGCGTAATCCTCAGGTGCTTTTTTCGTCTGCAAGGTCAGCGTGGGGTCGTTTGGCGTTGACGCACAACCTGCCAGCAGCAAGGGTGCGAAAAGGGCCAGTCGAGTAAAGTTTTTCATCGCGCCGGTTCCGGTAGAAGCGTTAGATGGGCGCGATTTTCCTTGTTTCCCGCAAGCAACAGAACTTGTGATCGGTGATGGTCACTATTACTCGAACGAATAGTAAAAACCCTTATTGCTCAGGCATTTCGATCGGCTCGGCCCCGCGCTTGCCCTTGAACGCTTCGCGGCGTGCCTTGCGTTCCTCGGCGTAAGCCGGCGCAGGCTCGCTGATCAGCTCTTCCCGGCGCAGCAACTCGCCGCAATGCTCGCACAGCGGTCCGAGTCCGGCGTGATGCCTGCAAGTCTGGTGGGTATAGCGCACCGCCAACCCTTCGCCTTCCGATTTGCACCAGGTTTCCCCCCAGGCACGCAACGCCAATACCACCGAGTAAAACGCCTGCCCTTTGGCGGTGAGGTGGTACTCGTAGCGCGGCGGTCGTTCGCTGTAGGCCCGGCGCTCAACCATGTCGTCCGCCTCCAGGCTTTTGAGACGCGTAGCGATCATCTGCGGGGTCCCGCCGGTCTGCGCCTGGATCTCGTCATAACGATGGTTGCGCATGAACAACTCGCGCAAAACCAGCACGGTCCAGCGATCGCCGACGATGTCTTCGGCCCGTGCAATCGGGCACAAAGTTTCGGGACTATTCTTCTTTACCGCCATGCGGGCTTGCCTCTTTCCTAGTTACTATGATTATCATATCAACACTATGCCGAGGCAAGCCCTGGCAAAGGTCAGTCAAAATTCCTGGAGAACTCGTCATGTCCAACGCAGCCTACCCGCTTGATCGAACTGCCTACCTGCTGGTCGATCCCTACAACGATTTCCTGTCCGAAGGCGGCAAGATCTTTCCCTTGCTCAAGCCCATTGCCGACCAAGTCGGCCTGCTCGATAACCTGCGCACGCTGGATCGCACTGTCCGCGCCCTCGACATTCCGGTGGTCATCGTACCGCACCGTCGCTGGGAACACGGCGACTACGAAAACTGGGATCACCCGAGCCCCACCCAATGCAAGATCCAGCACATGCACCACTTCGCACGTGGCGAATGGGGCGGCGAATGGCATCCCGATTTCGCCCCGCAGGAAGGCGACACTATCGTCCAGGAGCATTGGGGTTCGAGCGGCTTTGCCAACACCGACCTTGATTTTCGCCTCAAGCAGAAAGGCATCACCCACGTGATCATCGTCGGCCTGCTGGCCAATACCTGCATCGAGGCCACCGCCCGTTACGCCCAGGAACTCGGCTACCACGTCACGCTGGTGCGCGATGCCACCGCCGCGTTCAAGCCGGAAATGATGCACGCCGCCCACGAACTGAACGGCCCGACATACGCGCATTCGATCGTGACCACCGAGCAACTCATCACCACCCTGAAGCAGTGAACACACAATGAAACTGACCGGAAACCTGTTGATCGGCGCCAACGAAGTCCCTGCGACCGAGGGGACAATGAAAGCGCTCAATCCCGCGACCAACCAGCTCATCGAGCCGGACTTCGCCTTCGGTGGCGTCGCGCAAGTGGACATGGCGGCGAACCTCGCCGACGAAGCGTTCGACCATTACAGCCATACCTCACTGGCGGAACGTGCGGCATTCCTTGAGCGCATCGCCGCCAATCTCGATGTCGTGACCCCGGAGCTTGCTGCACGGGCCGCGCTGGAAACGGGTCTGCCCGAGGCGCAGCTTCAGGGCGAAGCGGCGAAGGCCGCCACCCAGTTCCGCCAGTTCGCCGATGTGGTGCGCAAAGGACGATTCCTGCAACTGGCCATCGACCCGGCACAACCTGATCGCCAGCCACGACCACGCATGGATCATCGCCTGCAAAAAATCGCCATCGGCCCGGTGGCTGTTTTCGGCGCGAGCAATTTCCCCATCAGTTACTCGGTCGCCGGTGGCGATGTCGCCTCTGCGCTGGCGGCGGGCGCGACGGTCATCGTCAAAGCGCATAACGCCCACCCCGGCGCCTCGGAAATTCAGGCGCGGGCCATCCGTAAAGCCGTGCAGGACAGCGGCTTTCCCGAAGGCGTGTTCTCTATGGTGCGTGGCGGCGGCAACACGATTGGCGAAGCGCTGGTCGACCATCCGCTGATCAAGGCCGTGACGTTCACCGGTTCCGAGCAAGGTGGCATGGCGCTGTATCGGCGTGCGCAACTGCGCCCGGATCCGATCCCGGTGTTTACCGAGATGACAAGCGTCAACCCCACGTTCATTCTGCCTCAGGCGCTGGCTGCGCGTGGTGCGCAGATCGGTGATGGATTTGTCGAACGCATGCTGGTCAACGTCGGCCAGGCCTGCCTCAAACCGGCGATCCTGATTGCGATTGAAGGCACCGGGTTTGAAGCGTTACGCGGTGCGATGATCAAGCGCGTGAGCGATGCACCGGCGCGTCCGATGCTGACGCCGGGGATTCATGCGGCTTACCTCAGCGGTCTGGACCAGCTGCAAAGCGCCGGGGCAAAAGCTGTCGTCGAAGGTTCGGCCGCAACGGCAGATCTACAAGGCCAGTCAGCCCTGCTGGAAGTCGACGGCCAGCGCTTCCTCACCGAACCGGAACTGGCGCACGAGGTGTTCGGTCCGGCAGCGCTGCTGGTGAAGGTCAAGGATGAGCCTGAACTGCTCGCTGTCGCCCGTGCGTTTCGCGGCCAACTCAGCGCAACCCTGCATCTTGAGGAAGGTGATCTGGAACTGGCCCGGCATGTGCTGCCAATTCTGGAGCGGCGTACCGGACGAATCGTGGTCAACGCTTTTGCGCATCCACAGGAAGTATCCTTCGCGACCATCCACGGCGGACCGTTCCCGGCCTCGTCGGACAGCCGCTTCACCTCGGTGGGCATGACCTCCATCGAACGCTTCCTGCGCCCGATCACCTATCAGGGCTTCCCGGATGCGTTGTTGCCCGAGGCACTGCGCGACCTCAATCCGCTTGGATTGCCGCGTAGTCTGGACGGTCAGTAAACGCCAACGCGGGCCCGGCGTGGTTTACGCCACTGATGCCGGGCCTTTGTGCAGGGCGAACACCTGATTACGCCCGTTGCGCTTGGCCTGGTACAGGCCGTCATCGGCACGGGTCAACAGGCTTTCCAGGTTGTCGCCGGGTTGGACGAAGGCGACGCCGAAAGACGCGGTGATCGTATCCAGCACGGTGTCGGTTCCCCGCGCCTTGATTCGCAATGACTGGACCTTCAGCCGCAGCTGCTCGGCGAAGGCACAGGCACTGTCGAGATCAGCGCAGTCTTCCAGCACCACGCAGAACTCCTCGCCGCCGTAACGCCCGGCAAAGGCATTGGGCACCAGCGCGCCGCGCAACACCTGGCCGACATGCTGCAACACCCGGTCGCCCAACGGGTGGCCGTACTGATCGTTGAATTGCTTGAAGTGGTCGATGTCCAGCATCACCAGCGCGACACGTCGGGAGCCTTTGTCCAACGCCTGCTCCAGCAACCGCGTGAACGCTGTGCGGTTGAGCAGTTCGGTCAGGCCGTCGAGTGTCGCGGCCAGTTGGGCGCGTTCGAGTTTGTCACGCAGGGTCTTGATTTCGTTTTGCGCAGACTGCAACTGGCCGAGGAATTGCTCCTGCTGACTTTGCATCAGCCGAGTGCTCTGTTGCAGCTCATTGAGAATGCGCGGCAAGCGATCGCTGACTGGCTCGTCGAGCATTTCCAGGCACTGCCCGAGACGGTTCTGGAAATTCTGGCTGCCCTTCACGCTGCGCGAAACGTCACGTTCCATACCATCCACCAGGCTGATGACTTGCTGCTGCTCGGCGCGGGCATCTTCAAGCTCGTCACGGATGATGTACTCGCGAAAAAGCCTGGTCGCCGATTCGGGCGGACAACCGTCGAAGTCCCGGACAACCCGGTCCAGATGACGATTGAGTTCCGGGTCCTGGCCTTTGCTGTAGGTGTACCACAGCGCGTAATGCACCGGATTGGGCGGAATGTTGTGGCGAACCATCAGTGGAACGGCTTGCTTGAGCAACGCCGCTGCCTCGCGGGAGTCTTCCGGATAAAGCGCTAGAACATTCGCACGCGATTCTGATTGGCTCATGGTTTCACTGTGGTTGTTAATCATTGGCATTCAGGCAGCCGGCAGAGCATACCGATACGCCTGACAAACGGCTATCCCGCGATGGGCTGGAACGACAATTTATATAACGTCGCTCCCACAAAGGTGCGGAGCAGCTCAACCCAGATTCAACAACGCCTGACGCAACAGCCTGGCCGCTGGCGAATCCGGCACGCCTTTGCGCGAAACCAGCTCGTAGGGTTCGCTGCGCGAGGTAATCGGCAGTGGCAGCGTGGTGGTAAAGCCGTAACCGGAACAGAATTTCGCCACATCGGTCGAGACCAGCGCCACCAGCGACGGGTTCTCCTGCAACAACGACAACGTCGCGAACGCCGAGGTGGTTTCCAGCAGATGCACCGGGAACCGCAAGTCGGCCTCGTGAAATTCGCGCTCCAGTAACAGACGCATCGGCATGTTGGCGCGGTAGACCACCCAGCGGTAATCCACCAGATCCTTCAACGACAGCTTCCTGGCATAGGCGAACGGATGCTGGGTGCTGGCGATCACCGCCAGGGTTTCCTCAACGAATATTGCGCTCTCGTACAGGTAAGGCGTGCTGCTGACAGTCGTGCGGCAGATCGCCAGGTCAAGGCGCCCGGCGTCGAGTTGGCTTAATAAGGCGGCGCTGGTGTCCTCGACGATCTCGATGGACATCTTCGGGTTGTCGGCAATCACCCGGCTGATCGCCGTGGTCAGCAGCGGCACGGCGCCCATGATGGTGCCCACCGACAGCCGTCCGCCCTCGCCGCTCATGATGCCGATGATCTCTTCGCGCAAGTGCGCGAGGTCGGTCTGGATCAGTCGCGCGTAACGAATCACCGAGCGTCCGGCGTCGTTTGGCTCTAGCCCGCGGTTAGTCCGGGTGAACAGCGAAGTGCCGAACGTGGTTTCGATTTCCTGCAGTGCCTTGCTGGCGCCGGGCTGGGTCAGCGCCACCTGCCTGGCCGCGCCCAGCAGGGAGCCGTGTTCATCAAGCGCTATCAAAAGACGCAGCTGCTTGATGTGCAAACGGGACATGATCGAGTTGAGTGAGGGCGTCATCAGGGTTAACTAAAAGTTATAGAGGTATCGAAAGTTGTCAGTATCGGGGGCAATACGTCGGCCCTATAGTCCGCTCCACAGTCAGGCAATGCAATGGGTTTGGCCAGCGTTCAGTAGCGCTGCAACCACAGGCCGATTGCAACAATAACAATCCTGTATAACTTGTGGTGAATCATGTCCCTCATCAATTACGTCACCAAAATCCAGTTCGGCTATGACAGCCTGGAGCATCTGGCCGCCGAAGCCGACCGCGCCAACATCACCCGTCCGCTGATCGTCACCGACGTGGGCGTGCGCAACGCCGGCATCGTCGACAAGGTCATTGCCGCTCTCGGCGTCAACCGTCCTTACACGATTTTCGACGCCACCCCACCGAACCCGAACGAACACGCCGTGCGTGAAGCCGTCGCGCAATACCGCCAGGGCGAGTGCAACGGCATCATCGCGGTCGGCGGCGGTTCTTCCATCGATCTGGCCAAAGGCGTGGCGGTTTGCGCGACGCATGAAGGCCCGCTGCAAAGCTTCGCGGTGATTGAAGGCGGACTGGACCGCATCACCTCGGCCACCGCGCCGCTGATCGCAATTCCAACCACCGCCGGCACCGGCAGCGAAGTCGGTCGCGGCGCCATCCTGATCCTCGACGACGGCCGCAAAGTCGGCGTTATCTCGCCGTACGTGGTGCCGCGCGTGGCCATCTGCGATCCGGAACTGACCCTCGGCCTGCCAGCGATGCTGACGGCCGCCACCGGCATGGACGCCATCGCCCACTGCATCGAAACCTTCATGGCGCCAGCCTTCAACCCGGCAGCGGACGGTATCGCCCTCGACGGCCTGTGGCGTGCCTGGGGTCATATCGAACGCGCCACCGCCGAACCCGGCGACCGCGAAGCGCGGATGAACATGATGAGTGCCTCGATGCAAGGCGCGCTGGCATTCCAGAAAGGTCTGGGCTGTGTGCACAGCCTGTCCCATGCCTTGGGCGGGATCAATCCGAAGCTGCACCACGGCACTTTGAACGCGATCTTCCTGCCGGCGGTCGTCGACTTCAACGCCGACGCCCCAACCGTACGTGATGAGCAGAAGCTTGAACGCCTGCGCCACGCCATGGGGCTTGCGGCCGACGCCAACATCGGCTCGGCCATTGAAGACATGACCCGTCGTCTGGGCTTGCCCACCCGTCTCAGCGAAATCGGTGTCGACGAAAGCCTGTTCGAACACATCGTGGAAGGCGCGCTGCACGACCACAGCCACAAGACCAACCCGCGCGAGGCATCCAGCGCGGACTACCTGACGATGCTCAGGCAGTCGCTTTAACGCATCGCCGCACCCTACTGCTATCCAACAATAAAAATTCAGGAGGCCGCCGCATCGCCGGGTTCACTCGAAACCGGCGATGGCAGAACAACCATGAAGCCCACCGTCCTTATCGAACGGCAAGACACCGTTGCCATCGTCACCCTCAGCAATCCTGGAAAAATGAACGCCCTGAACCTGTCCATGTGGCAGGACCTGGGTGACGTCATGACCGAGCTGTCAGCCGACTCGTCCATACGCTGCGTGGTGTTGCGTGGTGAGGGCGAACAAGCCTTTGCCGCCGGTGCCGATGTCGGCGAGTTCCCCAGCGTGCGCGCCAACGCCGCTCAAGCACGGACGTATGCCGAAGTCACCTCGATGGCCATGCGCGCAGTTGCCGATTGCGTGCACCCGGTGATCGCGATGATCCACGGCGTGTGCGTCGGCGGCGGTCTGGAGATTGCGGCGCTTTGCGACTTGCGCATTTGCGGCACATCCAGCCGCTTCGGCGCGCCGGTCGGCAAGCTCGGCCTGGTTATGTCCTATGACGAAATGGCCGGACTGGTAGCGCTGGCCGGACGCTCGACCACCCTGGAAATCCTTCTCGAAGGCCGGATCCTCGATGCCCAGGACGCCTACGTGAAAAACCTCGTGACCCGCGTCGTCGCCGATGCCGAAGTCGAGTCCGAAACCCTCGCCACCGCCAAACGCATCGCCAATGGCGCGCCGCTGGTAGCGCGCTGGCACCGTCAGGCTGCCCGTCAGCTTGAAGCCGGCCAGGCACCCACCGTCCAACAGGTCGACCACAGCTACTTCTGCTACGACACCGAAGATTTCCAGATCGGCCTCAACGCTTTCATCACGAAAGCCAAACCACAATTCAAGGGGAAATAACATGGGACCGCTGACAGGAATGCGCGTGGTAGAACTGGCTCACATCATGTCCGGCCCGGTGTGCGGAATGATGCTGGCCGACATGGGTGCCGACGTGGTCAAGGTCGAAAAAGTGCCCGATGGCGATGACTCCCGACGCTTCTCGCCGATCATGGCCAGCGGCGAATCCGCTTCGTTCATGGTGGTCAACCGCAACAAGCGCGGCATCGGCCTGAACCTGAAGACCGACGGCGGCCGCGACGTGTTGCGCCGCTTGCTGATGGACGCGGATGTGGTCACGGAAAACTACCGCGCCGGCACCATGGAAAAATTCGGCCTGGGTTACGACACGCTGAAGACCCTCAACCCGGGGCTGATCTATTGCGCGATCTCCGGCTACGGCCGCAGCGGCCCGTTCGGCGACAAGGGTGGTTTTGACCTGATCGCCCAAGGCATGAGCGGCATGATGAGCATGACCGGTGAAGCCGGTCGTGAGCCGGTCAAGGCCGGTTCGCCGGTGGCCGACATCAACTCCGGCATCCTCGCCGCCCTCGGGATCTGCGCGGCCTACGCTGCCAAACAGAAAACCGGGCTGGGGCAAATGGTCGACACCTCGCTGTTCGAAGCCGGCCTGCAACAGATGTTCTGGCCCGCAGCCGCGTACTTCGCCGATGGCACCATCCTGCCGAAAATGGGCTCGGCCAACTCCACCAGCGCGCCGTATCAGGTGTTCCGCACCGCCGATGGCTGGATCAACATCGGCGCCGCCAACCAGGCCAACTACGAACGACTGGTCGAAGCCCTCGCCGTGCCGCAACTGAAAGCCGACCCGCGTTTCGCCAGCAACGCCCTGCGTATGCAGCACCGCTTGGCACTGGTGGAAATCCTCAACGAAGTGCTGGTCGCGCGCACCACCGATGACTGGATGGTGCTGTTCGACAGCCTCGGCCTGCCCGCCGGCCCTGTGCTGGACATCGCCGCCGCCCTCGCCCATCCACAAACAAAAGCCCGGGGCATGGTGGTGGAAACCGAGCACCCGACTGAAGGCCGCGTACGTGGCATGGGCCTGCCGATCCACTTCTCCGACATGGACAACGCCCCGCCACAAACCAGCCGCCCGGCACCGCTGCTCGGCGAGCACACCCGCGAAGTGCTCAAGGAAAGTGGTTACGCCGATGACGAAATCGACGACCTGATTCGCAGCAAGTCGGTAGTGGCGCTCGCCTCCTGACCTAAAGCCCGAACCCGACCACATTCCTTAAAACAAAAACAAAAAGGTAACCATCATGAGCCGTATCTTGACCGAAGCCGTCAGCCGCCGATCGTTCCTGGTCTCCGCTGGCGTCACCGTGGGCGGTGCCTTCGCCGCCAGCCTGCTGCCAACCAGTGGCGTGTTTGCCGCCACAAAACCCATCGTCTTGCGTTACAGCAGCAGCCTGCCCGACACCCATCCGCTGAACAAACAGATGAAGGCCGCGTCCGACGCGATCAAGGCTGAAACCAACGGCGCCGTCGATTTGCAGGTGTACGCCAACGCCTCCATGGGCGGCGACACCGACATGCTGTCCCAGGTGCGCGCCGGTGCGGTGGACTTCATTCCCCTGCCGGGCGCGATTCTCTCCACGCTGGTGCCGGCCATGTCGATTGAAAGCATGCCGTTCGCCTTCAAGGACTACGAAAGCGTGTGGGCCGCACTGGACGGAAAACTGGGCGATTACGTGCGCGCCCAGACCACCAAGGTCGGCCTGATCCCGATGGAGAAGGTCTGGAACAACGGCTTCCGCCAGATCACCAGCTCGACCCGCCCGATCTACACCCCGGAAGACCTCGCTGGCTTCAAGTTACGCGTCTTGGTCAGCCCGCTGTGGACCTCCATGTTCAGCGCCCTCGGCGCCGCGCCGACCGGGATCAGCATCAACGAAACCTACTCGGCGTTGCAGACCAAAGTCGTCGACGGCCAGGAAAACCCGTTGGTGGTGGTCGAGTCGGCGCGCTTCTACGAAGTACAGAAATACTGCTCGCTGACCGACCACATCTGGGGCGGTTTCTGGATTCTCGGCTCGGGCAAGACCTTCCCCAAACTGCCTGCCGACGTACAGGAAATCGTCTCCCGGCAGATCAACGCCGCCGCACTGGTCCAGCGTCAACAAGTGATCGACCTGAATGCCAGTCTCGAACCCTCGCTGACCGCCCACGGCGTCACCTTCAACAAGGTCGACCGCTCGCTGTTCCGCACCGAACTGCAGAAAAAAGGCTTCTACACCCAATGGAAACAGAAGTACGGCGACGAAGCCTGGGGCTTGCTTGAGCAGTACGCGGGTCAATTGTCCTAAGCCGGAGTCAAGGTCATGAAAAACGAAATGCCTATGACGGATGTTTCCCCCGCTGACGGACTCAGCCCACGCCACACCGCGCTGCGCCTTGGCCGCGCTCTCGATACCGGCCTGCGCTGGGCGACCGAGGGCAGCGCCGCGCTGCTGGTGATCCTCGAAGTCACCTTGCTGTTCTGCAACGTGTTCTCTCGCTACGTGCTCAACCAGCCGATCGTCTGGGGCGACGAAATGGCCTCGTTGCTGTTTCTGTGGCTGGCGATGCTTGGCTCGGTGGTGGCGATGCGACGCGGCGAGCACATGCGCCTGACCTCGTTCATCGGCCGGCTACCGGCGGAAAAACGCGCCTTCGTCGACACCTTCGGCGCGGTGATCGTCATCACCTTCATCGTCATGCTGTTCTCGCCGGCCTGGGAGTTCGTCAGCGACGAGTGGATCATCACCACCGCCGCCCTGGAAATCCCCAACGCCTTTCGCGTGTCGGCCATCGCCGTCGGCCTGAGCCTGATGCTGCTGACCTGCGTCGCACGGCTGTTGACCAGCGCGCGGTTGATCGACTTCACCGTGTCGGTGGCGATGCTCGGCTCGCTGGCCGCGTTGTTGTGGGCCGGTGAAGGCACGCTGTTGCTGATGGGCAACTGGAACCTGATCGTGTTCTTCATGATCGGCGTGATGGGCATGATCGTCATCGGCGTGCCGATCATGGTTGCGTTCGGTCTGGCCACCGTGGCGTATCTGTCGACCATGACCAGCACACCGCTGACCCTGGTGGTGGGCCGCATGGACGAAGGCATGGCCAGTCTGATCCTGCTGGCGATTCCGTTGTTTGTGTTCCTCGGCGCGCTGATCGAAGCCATGGGCATGGCGCGGGCGATGATCCGTTTCCTGTGCTCGTTGATCGGCCATGTGCGCGGTGGTTTGTCGTATGTGTTGATCGGCGCGATTTACTTGATCTCCGGAATTTCCGGCTCGAAGGCCGCCGACATGGCCGCCATCGCGCCGGCGCTGTTCCCGGAAATGAAGAAACGCGGCGAGGATGAAAACGAACTGGTGGCGATGCTCAATGCTTCCGGGGCGATGTCGGAAACCATCCCGCCGAGCCTGGTGCTGATCACCATCGGCTCGGTCACCGGCGTGTCGATTTCCGCGCTGTTCACCGGCGGTTTCATGCCGGCGGTGGTAGGTGCGATTGCCATGGCCGCCGTGGTCTGGTGGAAAAACCGCAAGCGTGATGCCTCCACCGGCCAACGCGCCACCGCCAAGGAAATCGGTCACTCGCTGTTGGTGGCATTGCCGGCGCTGGCCCTGCCCTTCGTGATCCGCACCGCCGTGGTCGAAGGTGTCGCCACCGCGACCGAAGTGGCCGCCATCGGCGTGGCCTACACCTTCATCGTCGGCTTGCTGTGCTACCGCTGCTTTGACTGGAAACGCCTGTATCCGATCCTGGTCAGCACCGCGTCACTGTCCGGCGCGATCCTGATCATCATCGGCAGCGCCACCGCCATGGCCTGGGCACTGACCCAGTCGGGATTCTCCCATCAACTGGCGCAGGTGATGTCCACCGTCCCGGGTGGCGCGATGGGCTTCCTGATCATCTCCGCCGTGGCGTTCATCCTGCTTGGCAGTTTCCTCGAAGGCATCCCGGCCATCGTGCTGTTCGGGCCGTTGCTGTTCCCGATTGCCAAGACCATGGGCATCAACGACGTGCACTACGCCATGGTCGCGATCTTCGCCATGGGCCTGGGCCTGTTCGCACCGCCGTTCGGTGTCGGTTTCTACGCGGCTTGCGCCATCGCCAAGGTCGACCCGAGTGGTGCCATGCGCCGGGTCTGGCCATACCTCGGCGCGCTGGTGGTTGCCTTGGGCGTGCTGATTGCCGTGCCCTGGATTTCGATTGGTTTCCTGCCGTCCTGACTCAACTTTTGACTCCCCGCCGACGGTCGCCACCGCGACTGTCGGCACTCAAACACGAGGTTGCTTATGAATTTCTCCACACTGGAAACCGGCGCCACCACCGAGCGCCGACTGATCGTCGACCAGCCACGCACCATCTCGTTTCTCGGCGAGGACTTGCGCATCTACGCCACCCCGCGCCTGGTGGATGACATCGAACAGGCGTGCCTCGACTACCTGCTGACCTTCCTCGACGAGGGTGAAAACACCGTCGGCGCGGCGGTCGATATCCGCCACGTTGGCGCGACGCTGCTGGGCATGTCGGTGAGCATTGTCGCCACGGTCACTCGGGTTGAGGGACGCAGCGTGACGTTCAACGTCGAAGTGCGCGACGACGTGGAACTGGTGGCAACGGCGGCGCATACACGGGTGGTGGTCAACGTCGCCAAGCTGCGCAGCCGCGTGCAGGCCAAGGCTGCGGCGGCCGAGGCTGGCGAAATCGATGACGGCGCGCTCAGCCCTGCGCGCCTGACCGCGTCGCGCTGAGCCAGGGAACGTCGCCATGATCACCCTGCATGAACGCAACGGCTTGCCGAACTTCGCCGCCGAAGATGCGCTGCCGATCGTCGATGCCCACCATCATCTGTGGGACCTCGGCGCCGGTCGCTATCCCTGGCTGCAGGAGGAATATCACGAGGAGTTTTTCCTTGGTGACTACCACTCGCTGCGCCGCGATTTCCTGCCCGAGCATTTCCTCGCCCTGACGCAAAAACAACGGTTGATCGGCTCCGTGCATGTCGAGGCCGAACGCGCCCGCGATGAGCAAGTCGCCGAGACGCTTTGGCTGGAACAGGTGAATGCCCGCTACGGTTTTCCCAACGCCATCGTCGCCCACGCCTGGTTCGATCGCGAAGACAGCGCCGAGATTCTTGCAGCGCAGGCCGCCCGGCCGTTGGTCAGGGGCATCCGCTCAAAACCGCTGACCTCGGTTTCGCCGGACGCCTCGATTGCCGGCGCCCCCGGCACGATGCAAGACCCGAAATGGCTGGAAGGATTTTCGCTGTTGGCTCGCTACAACCTGACGTGGGACTTGCGCGTGCCGCCGTGGCACCTGGTGGAAGCCGCCGAAGTGGCGGCGATGTTCCCGCACATACAGATCGCCCTGAACCACAGCGGTTTCGCCTGGGACCGCAGCCCCGAAGGCATGGCGCGCTGGCGCAAAGGCCTGGAAGCACTGGCCATGCAGCCCAACGTGCATATCAAGCTGTCGGAGTTCGGCCTCAAGGATTCGCCGTGGCGCTTAGAGGACAACCGCGTCGTGGTGCTCACCGCACTGGAAATCTTCGGCCCCGAGCGCTGCATGTTCGCCAGCAACTTTCCGGTCGCCGGATTGCGCGCCTCTTACGACACCATTGCCGATGGCGTGGCAGCGATGCTCGCGCCGCTGGGCCGCAACGTTCAAGAGGCAGTGTTCGCCGGTAACGCACAACGTTTCTATCGCCTGGAGACCGCGCATGAATGAGCAACAGGCCATCGACTGGCGCGCACGTTTTCTCGCCAGCGGCGACGACGTGGACTTGCCCATCGTCGACGCTCACCAGCACTACTTCGACATGCAGGCGCATTACTACCCGTGGCTGAACGACCGCCCATTGCGCCCATTCCGTTATGGCGATTACTCGTCGATCTGCCGCAATTTCCTGCCCGAGGATTATCGCCGCCTGAGCGGCCATCACCGGATTGTCCAGACTGTGCTGATCGAGGGCGAATGGGACCCGACCACGCCGCTGGAAGAAGTACATTTTGTCGAATCCCTGGCCAAGGACGAACCGACGCTGGCAGCCATGGTCGCCCAAGCCTGGCTTGACCGCGAAGACGCCCCCGCGCTGTTGCGTCAATACGCGCAGCATCCACTGGTGCGCGGCATCCGCCACAAACCGAGCGTGACCAGCCGTGAAGCGTGGCACGAGAATTTTGCCGCACCGGGCTCCATGCGCGACGCCCGTTGGCGGGACGGCTACGGCCTGTTGGCAGAAAACGGCCTGCATTTCGAATTGCAGGCGCCCTGGTGGCATCTGCCGGAAGCGGCCGAACTGGCCAGGGACTTTCCCGACGTGACCATCGTCGTCAACCATACGGCGTTGCCATCGGATCGTTCGATACAAGGCCTGGCGGGTTGGCGCGCGAACCTTGAATTGCTGGCTCGCGAGCCGAACGTCGCGCTAAAGATTTCCGGCATCTGCATCCCTGGCGAGCCATGGCCCGTCGAGGCGAACCGCGTGGTGGTGAACGACGCGATTTCGATCCTCGGTGTCAGTCGCTGCGCGTTTGCCACCAATTACCCGGTCGATGGCGTGGTCAACGGCATGAGCGAGATTCTCGACGGCTTCAAGTCCATCGTCCGCGACCGCCCTCTGACTGATCGGCTGGCGCTGTTCCATGACAACGCCCGACGCCTTTACCGACTCAACTGACCCCATCCTTCAGGAGTTCCCATGTTTGAAGTTTCCGGCCACAACTACGTTGCAGGTACTCGCTCTGCCCAAGGCACCAGCACCCTGCAAAGCTTTGATGCCAAAAGCGGCGAAGCCCTGCCGTATCGCTTTCACTCGGCCACCGTCGAAGAAGTGAACGCAGCGGCCGAAGCAGCCGCCACGGCCTACCCGACTTTCCGTCATCTGTCGGCCGAACGTCGCGCCGAATTCCTCGAGGCCGTCGCCGCTGAACTCGATGCACTGGACGACACCTTCATCGCCCTGGTCTGCCGCGAAACCGCCCTGCCCGCCGGGCGCATTCAAGGTGAACGGGCGCGTACCAGCGGGCAGATGCGCCTGTTTGCCCGAACGCTGCGGCGTGGCGACTTCTACGGTGCGCGTATCGATCGTGCCTTGCCGGACCGCCAACCGTTGCCGCGCCCGGACCTGCGTCAGTACCGCACCGGCCTCGGCCCGGTCGCCGTGTTTGGTGCCAGCAACTTCCCGCTGGCCTTCTCTACTGCCGGCGGCGACACTGCCGCCGCCTTCGCCGCCGGTTGCCCGGTGGTATTCAAGGCCCACAGCGGCCACATGGCCACCGCCGATTACGTGGCCGGCGCGATTCAGCGTGCGGCAGAAAAAACCGCCATGCCCAAAGGCGTGTTCAACATGCTCTATGGCAGCGTCGGTGAAGCGCTGGTCAAGCATCCAGCGATTCAGGCAGTCGGCTTCACCGGTTCGTTGCGCGGTGGCCGGGCGCTGTGCGACATGGCGGCGGCCCGTCCGCAACCGATCCCGGTATTCGCTGAAATGAGCAGCACCAACCCGGTGCTGCTGATGCCCGAAGCGCTCAAGTCTCGCGGCGACAAGATCGCCACTGAACTGGCGGCTTCCGTGGTGTTGGGTGCCGGCCAGTTCTGCACCAATCCCGGGCTGGTGCTGGGCATTCGTTCACCCGAGTTCTCGGCGTTTCTCGAGCGCTTTGCCGCGGTGATGGCCGAGCAATCCGCGCAGACGATGCTCAACAGCGGCGCGCTGAAAAGCTACTGCCACGGTCTGGAAAACCTCAGTTCCCACCCCGGTGTGACTCATCTGGCCGGCGCCGAGCAACAGGGCAATCAGGCCCGGCCACAGGTATTCAAGGCCGACGTCAGCCTGCTGATCAACGGTGATGAACTGCTGCAGGAAGAAGTCTTCGGCCCGACCACCATCGTTGTCGAAGTGGCGGATCACGGCGAATTGATTCAGGCACTGCACGGTTTGCGCGGCCAGTTGACCGCGACCTTGCTGGTCGAAGACGCCGAGATCGATTCCTTGGCCGACGTTCTGGCCCTGCTGGAACAGAAGGTCGGACGCGTGCTGTTCAACGGCTACCCCACCGGCGTCGAAGTCAGTGATGCCATGGTCCACGGCGGCCCGTATCCGGCCACCTCGGATGCGCGCGGCACCTCGGTCGGGACGCTGGCGATCGATCGATTCCTGCGTCCGGTTTGCTACCAGAACTGCCCCGACAGCCTGCTGCCGGATGCCCTGAAAAACGCCAACCCGCTGGGCATCGCCCGCCTGCTGGACGGCGTCATGAGTCGCGACGCGCTGTAAGCCCGCGACCCGCCAAAGCCCACTGTTGATCCTTTGACAGCAGCGCCTGTTTCCCAACAGGCGCCGGGCATCGCTTTGCCTGAAAAACGCTTCATCCCCACAAAAACAACAACAGAGGAAGTCCCATGCAAGTGCAACGTCAACCGAAACACCGCTTGTCCACACTGATGCTGGCGATCAGTGCCGCCGTGCTGATCAGCTCAAGCATTGCCCCATCGGCCATGGCCGAAACCCCGACCACTGCGACGACCCCGCCCATGCAATGTGCAACCGAAGCCACCCCGCGCTACACCAAAACGCCCACCGGCTATCTCATGGTCCTGCGCATGGGCGACAACGCCTTCAAGGAGCTGACCAAGCTGGCCATCGCCGAAAAAATCCCCAGCGCCTCGATCAGCGGCATCGGTTTCGGCAACGTGAAATTCGGTTTCTGGAACAAGGATAAAAAGGACTTCGACGCCAAGACTTTCAGCAACGTCGAAATGGCCAGCATCACCGGCTCCGTGGCGTGGAAAAACGACCAGCCGTCGATCCACATGCACGGTGTAGCCGGCGACGCCACGTTCCAGGCTTACGGCGGGCACATCCTCGACTTCGAAGTGACCACCGGCTCGATGGAAATCACCGTCATCGTCCACCAGCGTCGTCTGGAGCGCGGGATTGATCCGTGCATCGGCGCCAATGTGCTGGGCATTTAATACCTGCGATCTGCCACTCCCGCAGCTTTCTCGCGATTGCGTTTGCCGAGCTGTGGGAGCTCCCAACTTCCAACGATAAAAAACGGGCGACATCAATGAGCAGTAAACACATAGCGGCAACCCTGGCGCTGGGCGGCATCGTGCTCGGCAGCCAGGCACAGGCGGATTTCCTCAGCGACAGCAAAGCCACCCTGGGCCTGAAAAATTTCTACTTCAACAACGACAACCGCGACGGCACCGCCGCCCCTTCGAAAACCGAAGAATGGGCGCAAGGCTTTCTGCTCGATTACAAGTCGGGCTACACCGATGGCCAGTTCGGCTTCGGGGTCGACGCGCTAGGGCTGATGGGCGTGACGCTGGACAGCGGCAAGGACCGCCACGTCGGCAGCAGCATGATTCCGTCAGACAGCGACAACAGCGCCGTCGATGAATGGAGCCGTCTGGGCCTGACCGGCAAAGTCAAAGTCTCGAAAACCGAACTGCGCCTGGGCACGCTGATGCCGAAGCTGCCGATCCTGGTGTCGAACGATGGTCGGCTTTTGCCGCAGACCTTCGAGGGCGGCCAGTTGACCTCAGGCGAATTCAAGGACCTGACCTTGATCGGTGGGCGAATCGAACACGCCACTGGCCGTGGCTCCAGCGATCAAACCGGCCTGGCGGCCACCGGTGGCTTGCGCGAGAGCAACCAGTTCGACTTCGTCGGTGGCGACTGGAAAGTCACCAACGACCTGACCGCGCAGTATTACTACGCGCACCTGGACGACTATTACACCCAACAATTCTTCGGCCTGATCCACACGCTGACAATTGCCGACAATCAATCGCTGAAAACCGACCTGCGTTATTTCAAGACAGACGCGTCAGGTGAAAACAACGACGGCAGCACGGGTTACAGAATCAGCGGCTACACCGAAGGCAACGATGGTGAGATCGACAACAAGACCTGGAGCGCCGCGCTGACTTACACCCTGGGTGGCCACGCCGTCACGGCCGGCTATCAAAGCGTGTCCAGCGGCAGCGGTTTCACCCAACTCAATCAGGGTGGCCTGCCGGACAAAGGCGCGGGCGGCGCCAGTCTGTACCTTTACACCGACCGCCTGATCCAGACCTTCACCCGCGCCGGCGAGCGCACCGCGTTCGGCCAATATGCCTATGACTTCGCGGCCCTGGGCGTGCCGGGCCTGAAAGCCTCGGTCATCTACCTCAGCGGCGACAACATCAAGACCACGACCGGCTCGAACCAGAAGGAATGGGAACGGGACATCAGCCTCGACTACGCGCTGCAATCCGGTCCGCTCAAGGGGGTTGGATTTGGCTGGCGCAACGGCGAATCCCACAGTCAGGCGTCGCGCAATCAGGACCAGAACCGCTTGATCGTCAGCTACAGCATTCCATTGCTCTGACCGCTCCTGCGCATTGCAAACAAACGCCGCTCATCGAGCGGCGTTTTCATTTTTCCAGCGTCCTTTTTTCCGCAATCGGCCAAGGCTGGCCCTATCGCCGGAATACGTCGTCCGACGTCGCTAATTCGTAAATTCTCGCCGGTAACGCAGCGGCTTTTTTTGTCGACACAGTACATGATGCCAATCTGCCTTCACTGCATCATGTAATGACTGCCCTGCCCTTCGATCCCCCCTCTTCACTATGTTGACTCAGGAAAACCGGACTATGGAAAGCTGGAAAATCAGGACTCACCTTCTGCTGCTGACCAGTGCTTTACTGCTGGGACTGTTGTGCGTCGGTGGCCTTGGACTCTTGGGTATGCAATCCGCCGTGCACAGTCTGGAAACCGTGTATATGGATCGAGTCGTGCCGCTGCGGGACCTGAAAAAAATCGCCGACCTGTATGCGGTAAACATCGTCGATGCCACCCACAAGGCGCGCAATGGCAACTTCACCAAAGCCGAATCATTGAGCCGGATCGAGCAGGCCCAAAAAGAAATCGACCAGACGTGGAAAGCCTATAAATCGACGCGGCTGATTACCGCTGAAACGCGGCTGATCGCGCAAATCGATCCACTGATGGACGCCACCCGCGGGCCACTGCAAAGTCTGCAGGGCATGTTGCGCCAGAACGACGAAGCGGGTCTGGCACGATTCGCCATCGACCAGTTGTATCCGCTGATTGACCCGCTGTCAGACAAGTTTTCCGAGTTGATCGAGGTTCAACTGGTGGAAGCCAAGAACCAGTTCGAACAGAACCAGATCGCTTACCGCTCCAATCTGCAACTGTGCCTGCTGATCCTGGCATTGGCGACGATTGCGGGCGCCGCCTATTCATTGTTCTTCTCCCGGTTGCTCACCCGACAACTCGGCGCTGAACCCGCCGAATTGGCCGCCATCAGTTCGAACATCGCCCAGGGCAAACTCGCTCGCGCGCACGATGGCCGGCAAGGACCGTCAACCGGCGTTCTGCACTCGGTCCAGGCGATGCGCCACAGTCTCAGCGACATGATCGGCAAGATCAGCCAGGCCTCGGAACAGATCGAAGGCGCCACGCTGCAATTGTCCGCGTCTTCGGAACAGGGCTTGAGCAGTGCCGCGCTGCAAAGCGAAACCGCCTCATCCATGGCGGCCACGGTCGAAGAGCTTTCCGTGAGCATCAACCACATCGCCGACAACGCCCGACAGGCGCAAACCACCGCGCAGACCGCGGGCGACATCACCGGTGAAGGCATGGCCGTCATGCAGGCGTCCATTGAGGAAATGGGGCAGATTGCCGATCTGGTCGCGCAAAGCTCTTCCGACATCGATCAACTGGCGATCCAGTCGAATGACATCAGCCTGATTGTCGGTGTGATTCGCGGCATTGCCGAGCAGACCAACCTGCTGGCCCTCAATGCCGCCATCGAAGCGGCACGCGCCGGTGAACAAGGTCGCGGCTTCGCCGTGGTTGCCGATGAAGTCCGCAGCCTGGCTGCTCGCACGGCCCAGTCCACCACCGAGATCGTGGCGTTGGTAGCAGCGATCCAGAACGGCATGGTCAAGGCCAAGGACAGCATGGCCGCCGGCTGCGAGCGTGTGACCCACGGCCAGAAACTGGTCGAAAGCGCCGGGCAATCCATGAACCGGATCAAAGGCGCACTGGACGAATCGATTGCGGCGGTCAGCTTCATTTCGTTGTCGTTGCAAGAACAACGCGCCGCCAGCGACCAGGTCGCCAGCAACGTCGAAAAAGTCGCGCAAAGCGTCGAAGAAAACGCAACGGCCCAAGGCGGGATCGTGCGCACAACCCAGGAACTCAAAGCCATGTCCGACGGACTGGGGGTTATTTTGCAGCGGTTCAGCCTGTAACTGACGGCCGACAACAACATTGTCATGAACAAGCGCTACGATGAATTGACGGCATTCATTATTGAATGCCGCGAAGACGCCGACGTTCGCGAGGAATGCATGCAGTTCGAGGAAAAATCATGGCCCTGAAAACCCTGCTGATCTATTGGCCGCTGCTGTCGATCGCCATCGTAGTCGTCCTGTGTCGTATTGTTCATAACGCCAAGGTCGCGCTTGCGGCGCTGGAGATTCAGGCTCCGGATCGACAGCCTCTGCGGGCAGAACCCGGCGATGCCGGCAAGGGTGTGAGCCGTAACTCGGAGGCGGATCGCCGCGTGGCATGAATGCCGGGTTTAACAGCTGATTTTCATCCATAAAAAAACCGGCCTTTCAGCCGGTTTTTTTATTCACTCAACAACACTTCGGTCCAGCCTTGCTGCCGTACCGGGCTTCCTGGCGTTCCCGAAAGAACGCCTCGTAGTCCATCAACGGCTTGTCCGGGTGTTTGGTTTGCATGTGCTCGACGTAGTTGTCGTAGTCGGGCATGCCCACCATCAGGCGCGCGGCCTGACCGAGGTATTTGCCGAGACGACTCAAGTCATTGAACATGATCAGGCTTCCGGCAGCGCTTGGTATGGCGCTTCTTTATCCGTGCGCTCCTTGGTGCCCCAGGCGGCGATGCCGACCTTGAGCGCAAAGAACAGGATGCTGAACACCACGAACAGGAACAAAGCAGTCAGCGTTGCGTTGGTGTAGGCGTTGAAGATCACGTGCTGCATCTGGTCGATGCTCTTGGCCGGGGCCAGGAATTGGCCGTTGGCCAGGGCATCGCTGTACTTCTTGGCCAGAGCCAGGAAACCGATCGCCGGGTTGGCGTCGAACAGCTTGATGAAGCCTGCGGTGGTGGTGCAGATCAGCAGCCACACGGCTGGAAGCAAAGTCACCCAGACGTAGCGCTGGCGCTTCATTTTGATCAGCACAACGGTGCCGAGCATCAGCGCGATACCGGCCAGCATCTGGTTGGAGATGCCGAACAGCGGCCACAACGTGTTGATGCCGCCCAGCGGATCGATCACGCCTTGGTACAGCAGGTAACCCCACATCGCCACGCAACCGGCGGTTGCCACCAGGTTGGCGGTCCACGATTCGGTGCGTTTCAGCGCTGGCACGAAGGAGCCGAGCAGGTCTTGCAGCATGAAACGTCCGGCACGGGTACCGGCGTCTACAGCGGTGAGGATGAACAGCGCTTCGAACAGGATCGCGAAGTGGTACCAGAACGCCATGGTGTTTTCACCCGGCAGGACGTGGTGGAGGATCTGCGCGATACCGACCGCCAGGGTCGGCGCACCGCCGGCACGGGCCAGGATGGTGGTTTCACCGATATCATGGGCGACCGCATGCAGCGCTTCCGGGGTGATTGCAAAACCCCAGCTGCTGACGGTTTGCGCGACGGCAACAGCGTCGGCACCGACGACGGCGGCCGGGCTGTTCATGGCGAAGTACACGCCCGGATCGATCACCGAAGCCGCAACCATGGCCATGATCGCTACGAACGATTCCATCAGCATGCCGCCGTAACCGATGTAGCGGGCGTGACCCTCGCTGGCCAGCAATTTCGGCGTGGTGCCGGAAGCGATCAGCGCATGGAAACCCGATACCGCGCCACAGGCGATGGTGATGAACAGGAACGGGAACAGACCGCCCTTCCACACCGGACCGGTGCCGTCGACGAATTGGGTCAGCGCCGGCATTCTCAGCTCGGGCATGGTCACCAGGATGCCGATGGCCAGGGCGACGATGGTGCCGATTTTCAGGAAGGTCGACAGGTAGTCACGCGGGGCCAGGATCAGCCACACCGGCAACACTGCCGCGACGAAACCGTAACCGATCAGCATCCAGGTGATCTGAATACCGGTGAAGGTAAAGGCCTTGGCCCAGACCGGGTCAGCGGCAATCTGCCCACCGAGCCAGATCGAACCGAGCAGCAACAGCACGCCGATGATGGAGATCTCACCGATGCGGCCCGGGCGGATGTAGCGCATGTAGATGCCCATGAACATCGCGATCGGGATGGTCGCCATCACGGTGAAGATGCCCCACGGGCTCTCGGCCAACGCTTTCACGACGATCAACGCCAGCACCGCGAGGATGATGATCATGATCAGGAAGCAGCCGAACAGCGCGATGGTGCCGGGGATGCGGCCCATTTCTTCACGAACCATGTCGCCCAGCGAGCGACCGTTGCGGCGGGTGGACATGAACAGGACCATGAAGTCCTGAACGGCACCGGCCAGCACCACACCCGCGATCAGCCAGAGCACGCCGGGCAAGTAGCCCATCTGCGCCGCCAATACCGGACCGACCAGCGGCCCCGCGCCGGCGATGGCCGCGAAGTGGTGACCGAAGAGTACGTGTTTGTTGGTCGGCACATAGTCCAGACCATCGTTGTTGAGCACAGCCGGGGTGGCTCGATTGGGGTCGAGTTGCATCACTTTATTGGCGATGAACAGGCTGTAATAACGGTATGCGACGAGGTAGATAGCGACGGCTGCGACTACGATCCACAGGGCGTTGATCGCTTCGCCGCGGCGCAGGGCCACGACACTTAGCGCAATCGCTCCCAGGACAGCCACGGCAAACCAGGCGAGGTGTTTAGCCAGACGGGGCATAGAGGGTCTCCTGCCGACAGCTCGTGACTGCGGCGGTAATTTTTATAATTGTGTCCGCTGTGCGGAGCTGGCCCAATATCCGCGCATGCCGTCCACAAATAAATCCGCGTTACTACGTACGTGGTGTCTACGTAGTTCTACGTAGATGACCCCATTCCCTTCTTGTAGGGGCGAGCTTGCTCGCGAAAAACGTAAAGCCGACACCACTCAGCGCCTGAAATACCATCGCGAGCAAGCTCGCTCCTACAAGGCGTATCTTTGGCATATGATGCCGAGCCTTCGCGCGGGCAGGAGTCAACATGCAGCTCAAACACAAGATCGTCGCCCTCGGCATTCTGCCGCTGGTGCTGGCCATTGCCGTCATTTGCGCACTGGTCATTTCGCTGAACCGCCAACTGGGCGATCAACAGGCGCAGCTGATCGAAGACAGCATCCTGATGAGCAAACGCGCGGAGTTGAAAAACTACGTGGAAATGGCGAAAAGCCTGATCGAACCGCTGTACGACGATGGCCACGGCGACGCCCACGCCCAGCAACAAGTGCTGGAAGAATTGCGCAAGCTCAGCTTTGGCATCAACGGGTACTTCTTCGTCTACGACCACGAAGGCCGTAGCCTGATGCACGCGCGGCAGTCGGAGCTGGTGGGCAAATATCTGTGGGACATGAAAGACCCGCACGGTCTGCCGGTGATCCAGGCGTTGCTCAAAAGCGCGCAATCGGGCGAAGGCTTTCAACGCTACGCCTGGAACAAACCCTCCTCCGGTCAGGTCACCGACAAGCTCGCTTACGTAGTGATGCTCGATCGTTGGGGCTGGATGCTCGGCACTGGCATCTACCTCGAAGACGTCGAGCGCGCCACCCAGCAGGCCCGCGCCGAAGTGGCCCAAGGCATTCGCAAGACCATGATGGCGATTGCCGTGGTCGCCCTCGTTGCGGTGTTGTTCGTGTTTGCCACCGGCATGACGCTGAACGTCAGCGAGCATCGTCTGGCGGACAAAAAACTGCAGCGCCTGACTCAACGCATCGTCAGTCTGCAGGAGGAAGAACGATCGCGAGTCTCCCGCGAGTTGCACGACGGGATCAGCCAGGTGCTGGTCTCGATCAAGTTTCAGTTCGAGCTGGCCAGCCATCTACTGGAGAGCGGACAGGCACACGACAAGGGTTTGAACACGTTAAGAGACGCCACCGAGCGTCTGGGTGAAGCGATTGGCGAGGTTCGCAGCCTGTCCCACGACCTGCGCTCATCGTTGCTCGACACCCTCGGCCTGTCGGCAGCCATCGGCCAACTGGCGGCGGAGTTCGAGCAGCGCAGCGGTCTTACGGTGACCTATAACGACAATGAATTTGACTGCCAACTGGTTGATGGTGCCGCTGTTTCGTTGTTCCGCATCGTGCAGGAAGGCCTGACCAATATCGAACGCCACGCCGGGGCAAAAAACGTTTCCATTACCCTGCGCGGCTGTGAACAATCCGTACGGCTGACGGTGGTTGATGACGGTGTGGGGTTCAATGTCGCCCAGGTCGAACGTCGTCACGCCGGCATTGGCCTGCGTAATATCCGTGAGCGGGTCGAACACTTTGGTGGTCGGTTCGACCTAATTTCGGCGCCCGGACGCAGTGAGCTGGATGTTCTGTTGCCGATGAAACTGCCCGGCGGCAAACGCTGACATCGCCCCGAAAACAACAAGAGTGAAAGCTGAATGAACCTGCCCTCCCCGATCCGCGTCGCGTTGGTTGACGATCACTCCCTGGTCCGCGACGGCATCAAGGCGTTGCTGGCTGTCATGGCCCCTCTGGAAGTGGTGGGTGAAGCTGAAAGCGGCGCCGAGGCGATCGAGATGGTCGGACGTTGCCAACCGGACCTGTTGCTGGTCGACATCAGCCTGCGGGACATGAACGGCCTGGAGCTGACCCGCGTGCTGCGCAGCCAGTACCCGTCGCTCAAAGTGTTGGTGTTGAGCATGTACGACAATTACGAGTACGTCAGTGAATCGGTGCGTTCCGGTGCTAGTGGCTATGTGCTGAAAAATGCGCCGTCACGGGAAATCATCGCGGCCATTGAAGCCATCACCCGCGGCGGGACGTTCTACAGCGCCGAAATCGCCCAGCGACTGATCGCCGACAAGAACACCGACAACGAGCTGACGCCTCGGGAAAGCCAAGTGTTAGTGAAGATGGCGCAAGGGTTGAACAACAAGGAAATGGCGCGGGAACTGGACATCAGCGTGCGCACGGTGGAAACCCATCGCTTGAGCATTCGGCGCAAGCTCAACATCGACAAGCCTGCGGCGCTGGTCAAATACGCCCTGGATCACGGGCTTATTTCTCGCTAGCGACCAATGAACCTGTAGGAGCAGAGCTTGCTCGCGATGGCGCCGTATCAGTCGACTTACATTCTGAGTGTACCGGCCTCATCGCGAGCAAGCTCTGCTCCTACAGTTAGCGGTGCGCAACCATTGACTGCGTCAATAGTCACCATTAACTCAATGAAGTTCTCTTAAAAAATCCACGGCGTAACATCAGCTCCATACCAACCAATAACACCCCGGAGCACACGATCATGAAACGCCAAACCATCCTCAGCATCGCTTTCTCGATCTTCGCAGTTAACGCTTTCGCCGCAACTTCTGCTCAACCTGTCGTCGCTGAAGGCGGCTCGGATCGACTGATTGAAAGCCGTGTGGCTGAAGGTGGTTCGGATCGTCTGATCCAGAATCGTGTAGCTGAAGGCGGTTCTGATCGCCTGATCGAAAACCGCGTCGCTGCTGATGGTTCGGATCGCCTGCAAGGCAACTCCGTCGCCGCCGATGGCTCGGATCGCCTGCAAGGCAACTCGGTCGCTTGACCCACTTGTTTCATCGCAACACCCACAAAAAACCCGGCCTGATCAGCCGGGTTTTTTCATGCTTCTTCAGCCGGATGATGGCAACTCAGCTCCCCGCACCACCGTGTGCTTCTTCAAAAAAGTAGTCCTTCCAGCTATCCGCCTTGTTTTTCAGCACGCCCAGCGCCTGCAGTTTTTCGGCGTAGACAGCTGTGCGCTGCGGAGTAATCGTGAAGTCGATTTCAGGATCGTTGACGATTTTCTCAACCAGCGGCAGCGGCAACTTCGATTGCTCGACCCGAATGTAGGTCGCGGCCGCCGCAGACGTGTCGGCCTTGATGATTTTCTCAGCCTCGGCCAACGCGTCGTAGAACGCCTTGTAGGTTTTCGGGTTTTCGTCGTGGAATTTTTCAGTGGTGTAGAGCACGTTAAACGTGGCCTGACCGCCCAATACGTCGTAGGAACTCAACACTTTGTGCACGTTGGGACTCTGCAATTCCTGATACTGGAACGGCGGACTGGAAAAGTGCGAGCTGATTTCCGAGCCACCGGCGATCAGCGCCGCCGTCGCGTCCGGGTGCGCAAGGCTGATCGAGATGTCGTCGAACTTCTTGAAATGCTCATCGCCAAACTGTTTGGCCGTTTCGATCTGCAACGTACGCGACTGGAACCCGACGCCCGCCGCCGGCACCGCGATGCGGTCCTTTTCGGTGAAGTCCTTGAGGCTCTTCACATTCGGGTTATTGGTCAGCAAGTAGTTGGGCATCGAGCCGAGCGACGCGATCGCCTTGACGTTCTGTTTGCCCTTGGTCCGATCCCAAATCGTCAGCATCGGCGGCACGCCCGCCGACACCACGTCCAGTGCACCGGCCAACAGCGCCTCGTTCATCGCCGTGGCGCCGGAAATGCTGTTCCAGTCGACCTTGATGTCCAGGCCCTGCTCCTTGCCATGTTTCTCGATGAGCTGCTGATCGCGCACCACATCCAGAATCAGGTAACCGATGCCAAATTGCTGGGCGATGCTGATCTTGCCTTCCGCCTGTGCACCCGGGCTGAGCAATACACCCACCGCTGCAACGGATGCCGCCAACAGCGTCAACCCTGAGTTCTTGAAACGACCCACCATGAAAACCTCATCAATAAATTAACGAACAAAAGTCCTCACGCGATCCGTAGCAGCTGGCGAAGCCTGCGTTCGGCTGCTACAGAAAAGCGTTGAGACCGGACTCAGAGTTTGGCTATCGAGACTTCGGTGGATTTGACGAAGGCAATGACTTCGCTCCCGACCTTCAATTCCAGGTCACGCACCGAACGGGTGGTAATCACCGAAGTGACAATGCCCGACGCCGTTTGCACGTCGATTTCGGTGACCACTTCGCCTTCGAGAATTTCCTTGATGACGCCCTTGAACTGATTACGGACGTTGATCGCTTTGATAGTCATGATGAGGCTTCCTGTCTGATGTCGAGCCCTTCCGCATGGATGGGCAGGCGCTCAAAGTGCACCTCCATTGATCACAACAAAAGGAATAAATAATTACCTATTTATAGCGTTAGGGAATATAAGCGCATTACTTGGCACCGAATCCGGCTGGATGCCGGGGTTGTGCAGGAGCGAGAGCTTTTCCGCTGGCAGGCGCGGAGCAAACTGCCAACTCTTGCGGCCGAGGGCGTCGTAGCCGAAGCAGCTGGTAAGCGTGCCCTGGGTACGCAGGACTTCACGGTGCAGGCCGTCACGCTCGATGTCGCTGATGAGCTGGCCGTCGAGGTTGAGTTGGTGCAGATGGCCGCTGCCGTAGTACAGGTGATTAAGGTGTTGGCCGGTGGGCAACGTCAGCGTGGTGAGGTTGCTCAGTGGATCGTATTCGTAGACCAAGTGCGACTTGGGGATTGATCTCTTTGATCAGAAGCCCCGGAAGGTCTTAGGCGAACTCTAGCTGGATCGCTGCGAGCGCGGCTCAAATAGAAAAACGATATCGCTGGCGAGCGACAAAAACATGGTGGCTGAAAGGACATTTCAGCCACCGGATACCTTACTATTAAAGAGCTCGATGAATGTGATTCTAATAGTCTTTTCCAAACGGATCCAAACTACCCACAACCTTAGAATCGAATAAATCACGGAAAGCTGACAAATACACCCCCCTTCAACTTAACTCAAAAAAACTCTCCAAGAAGTCGTTAAAATCTGCCCACTGGGGCTTGAGCCTCCCCTGTTTAAACTCAGCCAATGAACCGCCAAGAGAAAGTTCGACAACTTCACCGGTTAGCTTATTATAAAAAAAACCACTCTCACCCTCAAAACTATCCAGTGGAAGATACTCAATAGAAATCCCAAGCGTTTCATGAGTTCGCTTCAGCGCCAAATCAAAATTGGTATTTTTTGAAAACCAGCAAATTTGATATATCTCTTTGCCACGACTCATAAAAGTCGGCCCATCCTCAACATGAAGATAGAACTGACTGAAATCGCTTGAAGCATCAACGCCTATTTTTTTTAGTTCTATTTCATAATCAGCGCTGACATCATCATACCACCAACCTTGCTCCTTAAAATAATCTACAGCTTTTTTAGAAATCATATGTTCACCCGCAACTCACAAACTGCTAGAAAGCACAGAGTTTCGATTATTAATCCGCCCCTTCTAATAACTCTCTCGATTCTCACTGAGAAATCTCTCGGGCGGTACGCAACTCGCAGACCGCCTGATCTTTACCATCGGTGCGCATCAACACTTGGCCTAGGACGTTACACTTGAGCGGCTTGGCGTTACCTTCCGCACCGCTCTAAAATATCTCGAAATAATGCTAAATTTTTAAATACCAAAATCAGCCAAACAACATCCACTAAAAAACTTTGAATGCATCATTCTCATAGTAAAACTTAAACGCTTCAAAATAATCCTCTACCGTCGCGCCCCCCATCAACTGTTGATTAGCATTTGAAATCACATCCTCAATCATGGGAGTATCCAACGTTTCTTTCCAGCCATCGCTCGCCACTTGCGGTGGCAAATAGTCGGTTGATTCGGGAGGAAAATCTCGGCTATCTAATGAAAATGCCCCCCTCGTATCTAACGTCCATGGCGCATCTGGTAGATAAAACCATGAATCCGGCATTACACGTATATCTTCCAATACTTCCCTAATACTATATGTTTTCACATTCACCTCAACATGCTGAACTTTGCAATTTTTTAAAACCACCCTGTTGATTAGGGTGAAGGCTATTTTGTACAGGACCAGGCGCCTGATGTTGGGACCTGGGTATCAATTCAATATCCTTTGGTGTTTGAGCATTGTGGTGCCAAGAATGATTTGGTGGACTCCTGTCACTAAACCCTCCTCTTGGCCCAGGTTTAATATGCTCCACAACCTCAGGTGGAAGAGCGGAGTTTAACTCAGGATATTTCAACGTCCTATTGTACAATTCTTCATTCGCATATCGAAAATGTGTAGGCCTCCCAGAGGCATGTATATCTTGTGGCATCTCTACACTCGTCCACACGCTGTACTGACTACTAGACAAAGGTCTACCACTAGCATCGAACCCAGTCCATCCAAGTGGATCGATCCAACCTGTTGGGTTAAGCACATAGCGATAGAGATTGCTTCCCCCATCCAACCCAATCGGATCCTGCGTAACAAACCGCCCCACCTCCGGATCGTAATACCGAAACGTGTTGTAGTGCAGCCCCGTCTCATCGTCAAAATACTGCCCCTGAAACCGCAGGCTCTGCTCGACGTCATTGACCGCCAGCTTCTCAACCGCCCCCCACGCCTTGTACGTCGCCTGCCAGACAATCTGCCCTTCACGGTCAGTCATCTCCAAAGGCGTACCAATCTGGTCAGTATGGAAGTAATAAACCTTCTGCTCTTCACCCTCAGCCTGATCCACCCGCGCCAACGGCGCATAACTCCCCGGCTCATACAGGTACAAACTGCTCTGCCCCGGACGCTCCTCACGCAGCATCCGCAGGCCTTGCCACAAGAAGTGCTTCTGCTCGGTTTTACCCTTGACCTCTGAAACCTTGCCAACCCGCCGCCCCAAACTGTCGTACCGATAAAAACCGGTACTTTCCAGCTTGCCATTAACCAACGTCTCAGCCCGCACCAAGCGATTTTCACAGTCATAACAAAACGTCTGCAGCGTGCCCATGCCGCTGCGTTTTTCAATCAGGTTGCCCCACGCATCGTAGGCATATTCCTGATCCCGCCAGCGCTTGAGGCGGTTGTCTTTGACGTGGTCAAACTGGCTGGTGTTGAAGTTCAGCCGGTTCGCCGCGGCGTCGTAGCGAAATTCTTCGCTGTCGATCAACTGGCCGGTGTCGCGGCTGTGCAGTTGGCCGTTGGCTTCGTATTCGTATTTGATCTCGCCGCGCAGTTTGTCGAGGGTGCGGGTCAACTCGCCGGCCGGGTCGTACTGGTGACGGCGGTGGATCGGGTTGTAGGCGTGCTCGACCAGCAGGTCGGGCTGGATGCCGGGGTTGTGGATTTTCGAGAGTTTTTCCGCCGGCAGGCGCGAAGCAAACTGCCAACTCTTGCGACCCATGGCGTCGTAGCCGAAACAGCTGGTGAGTGTGCCCTGGGTGCATTGGATCTAATGCTGACAAGGGCACCAACTAGCTATCAAATCGAATTAGATGCCGATATCTAGCAACCACCCCCTCATACTTAACAGCTTTGACCCCGCTTAAGATCATCTCACTTTCCTTCTCGAGCTTTTCTTTCAGATTTGCCACCGAGCCGTTTAACCCCAACTCTTTCTTGATTGCCAGCACTTCTTGCGGCGTGGCTTTGGCTTTACCTACAGCAACAATACCTACCGAGTCCGCCAGTATGTTTGCCTCACCAAGGATATGCGCTACCAACACTTCAACTGACGAGAATACTTCCGCATCACCTAAGAATGGATCACCGGAATCAATGAGATAAAATTTATCTTCCACAGACCTATCGATCAAAACAAGCCTGCCACCAGAGTCGTCGCCCACCAAAAGCTGCCCTGGAAAATCCTTGTCTACTTCGTAAGTCCTATTGCGCTCAACTATTTCCTCCGTTGAATAAATCAATACTTGATCATTAAGTAAAGCTCCATTATAGAGAGTCCAAAATCTGGCAATCCATACACTCTCATCGACCCCCAACGAGTTGACAACCTCATGTATCGTGGCTGCCGACGCGGGTGGTTTTACTTCTGTGAATTTTAGGCTCATTGAAATGCCCCTAACGAATCAAAATATTTATATGACCTACTGGCAGCCTTTTTCGCGGCGCCAGGATCAACTCCGGCGTCAATTAGTTCTTTGTAAGCGACGCCAAACTCTTCCTTAATCGTACCGCCAAACCCAGAAAGTCGACGCCTGGATCGCTGAAGCGAAGAGATAATCGCATGAGGCTCTCCCGAAGAGCTTTTTAGAAGAATAGCAGGTGCCTCGTTCCTCTTATATCCGGTGATATTTCTTTTAGCCCACTCGTCTTGGATAAAATGGTGTGACTGAACTAGCTTATCTTCCGAAATATTCTTGTGCCCCGACGCTCTGTTAACGCCTGGTGACAGGTTACCGTGAGCATCAACATCACCAGCTTTGTAGCCGCCGGGACGATTGCAACTCCACCCCCATGCATCGGTCCATCCGATGGAATTAGGAGCGTACTGATACAGGTTCTCCCCGCCTATCAGCCCAATCGGATCCTGCGTAACAAACCGCCCCACCTCCGGATCGTAATACCGAAACGTGTTGTAGTGCAGCCCCGTCTCGTCATCAAAATACTGCCCCTGAAACCGCAGGTTCTGCTCGACTTCATTGACCGCCAGCTTCTCAACCGCCCCCCAAGCCTTGTACGTCGCCTGCCAGACAATGCTCCCATCCGCGTCCGTCATCTCCAACGGCGTACCAATCTGGTCGGTATGGAAGTAGTAAAGCTGC
>NZ_JBSVXD010000008.1:0-70107 GCF_054070755.1 Pseudomonas sp. SDO5591_S426
GAGCTGCCGAAGGCTGCGATCTTTTGATCTTATGCAGGCTGTGCGGCGCCGAACGCTCCCTGCCGCGACACCAGAATCACCAGACCAAACGCCCCCGCTGCCATCAACAACGGCAACGCATGCCCGCTGATCCATTGGCTGCCGGCACCGGCGATCAACGGCCCGAGCAGGCAGCCGACGCCCCACAACTGCGCGATGTGCGCGTTGGCCCGAACCAGCGCATCGTCACGATAACGCTCGCCGATCAGAATCAATGACAAGGTAAACAAACCGCCGGCACTGGCGCCGAACAACACCCACAACGGCCAGATCAGCAGCGTGTCGATCAGCAGCGGAATCGCCAGACTCGACACCAGCAGGACGACCGCGCAGCCCGTAAACAACGAGCGCCGCGACACGCGATCGGCCAGCGCGCCAATCGGCAATTGCAGCAAGGCATCGCCGACCACCACCGTGCTGACCATCGCCAAGGCGATTTCCGTGGTGAAGCCCTGGCGCAGGCAATACACCGGCAACAGCGTCAGGATCATCGCTTCAAACGCCGCGAACAGCGACACCGCCCAAGCAATCGCCGGCAGGCCACGGCAGAACGTCAGCAGATCGCCAAAGGTCACACTGCAGGCCTCACTGCTGGGCGCACCGCTGCGACCCAGCAACAGGAACGGTGCCGCTACCAGCAAACCGACTCCGACCCAGAAACCGTAATCGTGCTCGGTGCCCAGAACACCTAACAGGATCGGCCCGGCCAACTGACTCAACGCATAACTGCTGCCGTACAGCGCCACCAACCGACCGCGCCACTCCTCGACCACCAGTTGGTTGATCCAGCTTTCGCCGAGGATGAAAACCAGGGTCAGGATCACGCCGATCATCAAGCGCAGCACCAGCCAGATCGGATAGCTCGGCAACAGCGCCAGCAAACCGATGGACACGGCACCCGCCCACAGGCACAGGCGCATCAGATTGGCCGTGCCCAGGCGCGCTGCCAGATGGCTGGAAATCTTTGCGCCCAGCAACACGCCAATGGCCGGCATCGCCGCCATGACACCAATGGCAAACGAGCCGTAGCCCCAGCTTTCCAGGCGAAACGACACCAGCGGCATGCTGACGCCCAAGGCCAGGCCAACACTCAAGACAGACGCCAACACGGCGAAATACGTCGCCCAACGCATGTTCCACGCTCCTGTGGATATTATTTTTCAGACGGCACAAAACACTGTGGGAGCGAGCTTGCTCGCGATAGCGGTTTCACATTCAACATTGAAGTCGACTGTTACACCGCTATCGCGAGCAAGCTCGCTCCCACAGGGGATCAGCGTCGTTTGGGAGCCTGATTTGGAGCAGGCTCCCTCACTGACTTACAACTTGATCCAGGTCGCCTTCAGCTCGGTGTACTTGTCGAACGCGTGCAGCGACTTGTCGCGACCGTTGCCGGACTGCTTGAAGCCACCGAACGGTGCCGTCATGTCGCCGCCGTCATACTGGTTGACCCACACGCTACCGGCACGCAATGCGCGGGCGGTGAGGTGAGCCTTGGAGATGTCGGCAGTCCAGACCGCAGCGGCCAGACCGTACGGCGTGTCGTTGGCGATCGCGACGGCTTCTTCAGCGTTGTCGAAGGTGATGACCGACAACACTGGCCCGAAGATTTCTTCCTGGGCGATTTTCATCGCGTTGCTCACACCGTCGAAAATCGTCGGCTCAACATACGTGCCGCCCGTTTCCTGCAGGATGCGCTTGCCGCCAGCGACCAGTTTGGCGCCGTCGGTGTGGCCCGACTCGATGTAAGACAGCACGGTGTTCATCTGCTGGGTATCCACCAGCGCACCGACGTTGGTCGCCGGGTCCAATGGGTTGCCCGGCTTCCAGGTTTTCAGCGCCTCGATCACCAGCGGCAGGAATTTGTCCTTGATCGAACGCTCCACCAGCAGGCGCGAGCCGGCGGTGCAGACTTCGCCCTGGTTGAAGGCGATGGCGCCGGCAGCGGCTTCGGCCGCTTCTTGCAGGTTCGGCGCATCGGCGAACACGATGTTCGGGCTCTTGCCGCCGGCTTCGAGCCAGACGCGCTTCATGTTCGATTCGCCGGAGTAGATCAGCAGCTGCTTGGCGATCTTGGTCGAACCGGTGAACACCAGGGTGTCGACGTCGTTATGCAGGGCCAGGGCCTTGCCGACGGTGTGACCGTAACCTGGCAGTACGTTCAGCACGCCTTTCGGGATGCCGGCTTCAACGGCCAGCGCCGCGATGCGGATGGCGGTCAGCGGCGATTTTTCCGACGGTTTGAGGATCACCGAGTTACCGGTGGACAGTGCCGGGCCGAGTTTCCAGCACGCCATCATCAGCGGGAAGTTCCACGGCACGATGGCGCCCACCACGCCGACCGGCTCGCGGGTCACCAGACCCAGCTGATCGTGCGGAGTAGCGGCTACTTCGTCGTAGATCTTGTCGATGGCTTCGCCGCTCCAGCTCAGGGCTTGCGCCGCGCCGGGAACGTCGATGTACAGGGAGTCGCTGATTGGCTTGCCCATGTCCAGGGTTTCAAGCAGGGCCAGCTCTTCGGCGTGCTGCTTGAGCAGGCCGGCGAAACGGATCATGGTGGATTTGCGCTTGGTCGGCGCCAGGCGCGACCAGACGCCGGAATTGAAGGTGGCGCGAGCGTTTTCCACAGCGCGCTGGGCATCGGCGGCGTCACAGCTGGCAATCTTGCCCAGCAGACGGCCATCGACCGGGCTGATGCACTCGAAGGTCTCGGCGGAGACAGCGTCGGTGTATTCGCCGTTGATGTAGGCACGGCCTTCGATCTTCAGATCGCGAGCACGTTGTTCCCAGTCGGCACGAGTCAGGGTGGTCATGCGAGTGTCCTCCTCTTATTGAATACGACACCCGCGATCTTCGCGGGCGCTGTCAGGAATTCTGCCCGGCCAGCCTGCTTTCGGCCCAAGGCAACCGTCACCCTAAACCAGCGGCAGGTGAAGTTTCAATATATTTGACATATCGCCGGCAAACGGCCTTGCGATGTTCATTTTAATAAACATAGACTTTGCGCTGACCAACCACTCGCGCCGTAAATACGGGAGATAAAAACAATGAGCATCCAGAACGTCGTCGACTTCAGCCAAGCCACCACCGCCGCCGAGCGCTACCGCCCGGACCCGGCCAAAGTGCTCAAGGGCGACCCGGAGCAAGCGGTCTACAACCACTACAACAGCCCGTGCGGCCAGTTGAACGCAGGTGTGTGGGAAGGCGCCGTCGGCCAGTGGACGGTGAATTTCACCGAGCATGAATATTGCGAGATCGTGCAGGGCGTTTCCGTGCTGCGTGACAGCGATGGCAATAGCAAGACCCTGCGCGCGGGCGATCGCTTCGTCATCCCGGCTGGCTTCAAAGGCACCTGGGAAGTGCTGGAGCCGTGCCGCAAGATCTATGTGGCGTTTGAGCAAAAGGCATAAGCCGCCGCCAATCGAAACAGGCGCTCATATTCTGCCGCTGGCCAATTCAAGCGGCACCGGATAAGACTACGCGCAGGCGCCACGCAGTTCATCGCCGGGATGGTTTGCACAGGACGTGCAGCCACCGGGCGAAGTGAGCGACCTGCCCCAATAAATTTGCAAGGAGGCAAACATGCCCGTCTTACCTGATCAATGCGATCTCGCCATCGCCCAATACACCATCGGCCAGAAATGCACCCCGCAGCTTCTCGAAGAAGTGCGCGCCCTGGCCAATGGGGCTCCCGTGCGCGCCACAGGACCGAAGTACCCTTCGAGCTGGGACCTGCGCCCGCGGCGCATCAACCTGCATACCAATGCCGATCGAATCATTGTCAGCATCAACTGTGGCTGATCCCTGATCAACACTGACGAAACACCTTGATCCACGCGCAACAAAAAAGGCCCGTATCTCGCGATACGGGCCTTTTTCGTAAGAGGGAAAAATCAATTACTTGATTTTGCCTTCTTTGTAGATCACGTGCTTGCGAACAACCGGATCAAATTTCTTGATCTCGATTTTGTCCGGCGTAGTGCGCTTGTTCTTGTCGGTAGTGTAGAAGTGACCAGTACCGGCGCTCGAAATCAAACGAATCAATTCACGCATGATTAGCTCCCTTAGATCTTGCCAGCTTTGCGGATTTCGGCCAGCACGGCAGTGATGCCACGCTTGTCGATGATACGCATGCCTTTGGCAGATACGCGCAGACGCACGAAACGTTTCTCTTCTTCAACCCAGAAGCGGTGATGCTGCAGGTTCGGCAGGAAACGACGACGGGTTTTGTTGTTTGCGTGGGAAATGTTATTCCCAGTTACCGGACCCTTACCGGTAACTTGACATACTCTAGACATGCCTCAGCCCTCTAAAACCACATGCCCAACCCGGCATGGGTTGGCCGCTTAATCTCTCAGTCATTTGGCGCCAGGCGCCGCGTTTCTTTAGAGGTCTTACCGGCTACACCTACAGTGAAGGAACCGGGCCCCTAGAAAAGAGCGCTGCTTTATACCAGAAAGACTGGAGAGCAACAACATTCGCTGTGCCTTGAATGGATAAAAACCCCACTTTTCGCGCGTCAGGCGCTTTGGATAAAGGCTGTCGTCGATTCCGACCGCTCGTCGCAGAGAAACGCTCGACACGCCAATCCAGGGTTTTTCCAATCGAGGCACACTCAAATCAGGCGCCTATAGTCCCCTCAAAATGAAAAAGGGGATAGTCATTTGCAAAGGAGCCCACTAGGGTAAGCCTTTTCCAGACTGCACTTGCAGATGGGCCTTCGATCTGTAAAGGAATCCGACCATGCGCCTCGCTGCCTTACCGCTGTTGCTTGCCCCGCTTCTGCTGAGCCCACAGGCCTTCGCCGCCGCCCTGAGCGTCTGCACCGAGGCCAGCCCGGAAGGGTTCGACGTGGTGCAATACAACTCGCTGACCACCACCAACGCCTCGGCCGACGTGCTGATGAATCGCCTGGTGGACTTCGACACCGCCAGCGGCAAAGTGGTCGCCAGCCTCGCCGATAGCTGGGAAGTCAGCCCTGACGGCCTGGTCTACATCTTCAAACTGCATCCGCAGGTGAAATTTCACCGCACCGAGTATTTCAGCCCGACGCGCGAGTTGACCGCAGAAGATGTGAAATTCAGTTTCGACCGCATGCTCGACCCCGCGCACCCGTGGCACAAAGTCGCCCAGAGCGGGTTCCCGCACGCTCAGTCGATGCAATTGCCGGCGCTAATCAAGAAAATCGACGCACTGGATCCGCTGACTGTGCGCTTCACCCTGGATCACCCCGACTCGACGTTCCTGCCAACCCTGAGCATGGGCTTCGCCTCGATCTACTCGGCCGAATATGCCGACAAACTACTCAAGGGCGGCACGCCGGAAAAGCTCAACAACCAGCCAATCGGCACCGGCCCGTTCGTCTTCACACGATTCCAGAAAGACGCGACGATCCGCTACAAGGCCAATCCCGATTACTTCCGAGGCAAGCCCGAGGTCGATCCGCTGATCTTCGCCATCACCCCGGACGCCAACGTGCGTTTGCAGAAGTTGCGCCGCAATGAGTGCCAGATCGCCCTGTCGCCCAAACCACTGGACGTACAGGCCGCGCTGAAAGAACCGACCTTGAAAGTCGAAAAGACTGACGCCTTCATGACCGCGTTCGTCGCCCTCAACAGCCAGCACCCACCGCTGGACAAGCCAGAAGTGCGCCAGGCGATCAACCTCGCCTTCGACAAGGCCAATTACGTCAAAGCCGTGTTCGAAGACACCGCCGAACCCGCCAGCGGACCGTACCCGCCCAACACCTGGAGCTATGCCAAAGGTTTGCCGGGCTATCCCCATGACGTTGAGAAAGCCAAGGCGTTAATGGCCAAGGCCGGGCTCAAGGACGGTTTCCAGACCACCATCTGGACCCGCCCGTCGGGCAGCTTGCTGAACCCCAACCCGAGCCTCGGCGCCCAACTGCTTCAGTCCGATCTCGCCGAGATCGGCATTCAGGCCGAAATCCGTGTGATCGAATGGGGTGAGTTGATCCGTCGCGCCAAGGCGGGCGAGCACGACATCCTGTTCATGGGTTGGGCCGGCGATAACGGCGACCCGGACAACTTCCTCACGCCGCAGTTTTCCTGCGCGGCGGTCAAGTCCGGCACCAATTTCGCCCGCTACTGCAACCAGGATCTGGACAAGCTGATCAGCGCCGGCAAGACCACCGGCGAGCAAGGTGTGCGGACCAAGCTCTACGAACAGGCACAGGCGCAGATCCAGCAACAGGCGCTGTGGTTGCCGCTGGCCCATCCGACGGCTTTCGCGTTGACGCGCAAGGATGTCGAAGGTTACTCAGTCAGCCCGTTTGGGCGGCAGGATTACTCGAAGGTCAACATCAAATAACCCGCTATACACAAAACTTGTAGGAGTGAGCCTGCTCGCGATTGCTTTCTTTCAGTTACCGTCCAAGTGACTGACACGACGCCATCGCGAGCAGGCTCACTCCTACACTGGATTTGTATTCTCCCTTCAGATCTACATCCACCCATACTCCGCCATCGACAACGGATCGCCGTCCCCGATGATGAAATGGTCGAGCACCCGAACATCGATCAACTCCAGCGCCTTTTGCAAACGCTTGGTCAGCACCCGATCAGCCTGACTCGGATCAGAATTGCCCGACGGGTGGTTGTGACAGAGGATCAACGCCGCGGCGTTGTTGGCCAAGGCACGCTTGACCACCTCTCGCGGATGAACACTGGTGTTGTCGATGGAACCGCGAAACAGCGTCTCAAACGTCAGCACCTGATGCTTGGAGTCGAGAAACAGGCAGCCAAAAACCTCATGTGGCTCATGACGCAGCATCGACTTCAGGTACTCGCGAACCGCATGCGGATTTTCCAGTGCCGACTTTTGGCGCGCCCGCTCGGCCAAATGCCGCCTGCTCATTTCTTGAGCAGCCTGCAACTGGGCAAATTTCGCCGGTCCGAGCCCCAACTGCTTGCTGAACGTTTCCTGATCGGCCTCAAGCAGCGAACGCAGGCTGCCAAACTCGTTCAACAGATGTCGCGCCAGATCTACGGCGCTTTTACCCACTACGCCTGTTCGCAAGAAAATCGCCAGCAACTCGGCATCAGAAAGACTTCCCGAGCCCTGTTCAAGCAACCTCTCCCGCGGCCGCTCAGCCGCCGGCCAATCACGAATACTCATAGCACCTCCCTGTCTGTGGGCGCCGCTGTTCCGTAGCGGTCGCTGTGATATCGTAGCCCATCTTTTTTGCGGGCGAATTCACTCCTGGGGAGGGGGTTTCGCCACGCAGTCATCAACGAAATGAAAGGCAGGCCTATGCAGCGGCTGTATCGGAAACGCATTGTTCTGGGCGTCGGCGGCGGCATCGCTGCCTACAAGAGCGCCGACCTGGTTCGCCGCCTGATGGACCAGGGCGCCGAAGTGCGCGTGGTCATGACCCGTGGCGGTGCCGAGTTCATCACCCCGCTGACCATGCAGGCATTGTCCGGGCACCCTGTGCACCTGAACTTGCTGGACCCTGCGGCCGAAGCCGCCATGGGCCACATCGAACTGGCCAAATGGGCCGATCTGGTATTGATCGCCCCGGCCACTGCGGACCTGATCGCGCGTCTGGCCCAAGGCATTGCCGATGATTTGCTGACCACATTGGTGCTGGCCACCGATGCGGTGGTCGCCGTCGCCCCAGCCATGAACCAGGCCATGTGGCGCGACCCGGCCACCCAGGCCAACCTGCAAACCCTTGAAAGCCGCGACCTGAAAGTCTTCGGTCCGGCCTCCGGGAGCCAGGCCTGCGGCGACGTTGGCCTGGGGCGCATGCTCGAAGCCACCGACCTCGCGCAACTCGCGGCGGACTGCTTCCAGCGTCAGGCACTGACCGGCAAACACGTGGTGATTACCGCAGGCCCGACCCAGGAAAACATCGACCCGGTGCGCTACATCACCAACCACAGCTCCGGCAAAATGGGCTTCGCCCTGGCCGAAGCCGCGGTAGAAGCCGGCGCCCGAGTCACCCTGATCAGCGGCCCAGTGCACCTGCCGACCCCGGATCGCGTCACGCGCATCGACGTAGTCAGCGCCCGCGACATGCTCGCCGCGTGCGAATCCGCGATCCCCTGCGATGTGTTCATCGCCTCGGCTGCGGTCGCGGACTACCGTCCGGAAGTCGTTGCCCCGCAAAAACTCAAGAAAGACCCTACAAGCGGCGACGGCTTCGTCCTGCAAATGGTGCGTAACCCGGACATCCTGGCCACCATCGCGACCCGTCCCGACCGTCCGTTCAGTGTCGGTTTCGCCGCCGAAACCGAACACTTGCTCGACTACGCTGCCCGCAAGTTGAAAGACAAGAACCTCGATTTGATCGTCGCCAACGACGTCGCCAACCCGAGCATTGGCTTCAACAGCGAAGAAAACGCCTGCAGCGTGATCGACCGTGAGCTTCACGCCACACTTTTCGCCCAGACCAGCAAGAGCAAGATTGCTCGCCAGCTGATCACTTTTATCGCCGAACGTCTGAACCAGGTTTAATTTACATGCACGCTATGCAAGCCAAGATCCTCGACCCACGCATCGGTACCGAATTCCCGCTGCCGCAGTACGCCACGCCAGGCTCCGCCGGCCTCGACCTGCGCGCCATGCTGGAAAAAGACACCGTGATCAAACCGGGTGAAACCGTACTGATCCCTACCGGCCTGTCGGTTTACATCGGTGACCCGAATCTCGCCGCACTGATCCTGCCGCGCTCGGGCATGGGCCATAAGCACGGCATCGTGCTGGGCAACCTGGTCGGCTTGATCGACTCCGATTATCAGGGCCCGTTGATGGTTTCCTGCTGGAACCGCGGCCAGACCGAATTCACCATGCCGGTCGGCGAGCGCCTGGCACAGCTAGTGTTGGTGCCGGTGGTACAGGCTCACTTCGAGATGGTTGAAGAGTTTGTTGAAACCGAGCGCGGCACTGGCGGTTTTGGCCATACCGGCACTCGCTGATCCGACACGCTGCATTCCTGTAGGAGCTGCCGCAGGCTGCGATTTTTTGATTTTGTTTTTTAAAGTTCAAGATCAAAAGATCGCAGCCTGCGGCAGCTCCTACAGGGGCCTTGCCCTGCCCTCTGGGCTGTCATGGCCCTTTCGCACCACGAACTCTCTGTGGAAAACGCCGTCATACCCTTCAGTTTGAACGTGTCGCCAAATATTTCGGCGACCTGTCCAGCCACTTTCAAGATGGAGCATTTCCACAGATGAGCACCCCCGCCCGCCTCGCCCCCAAGTTCCCCGACAGCATTTTCCGCGCCTATGACATTCGCGGCACCGTCCCGGAGTTTCTGAACGCTGAAACGGCTTACTGGCTCGGTCGCGCCATCGGTGCCCAAACCCTGGCCCAGAATGAGCCGAATATTTCCGTTGGCCGTGACGGTCGCCTGTCCGGCCCGGAGCTGGTGGAGCAATTGATCCAGGGCCTGGCCGACAGCGGTTGCCACGTCAGCGACATTGGCCTGGTGCCGACCCCGGCGCTGTATTACGCCGCCAACGTGTTGGCCGGCAAATCCGGTGTGATGCTGACCGGCAGCCACAACCCGTCGAACTACAACGGCTTCAAGATCGTCATCGCCGGCGACACCTTGGCCAACGAGCAGATCCAGGCCCTGCACGACCGCCTCAAGACCAACAACCTGAGCAGCGGCAAGGGCAGCATCACCAAAGTCGAAATCCTCGACCGCTACACCACCGAAATCGTCCAGGACATCAAACTGGCCCGACGCCTGAAAGTGGTTGTGGATTGCGGCAACGGCGCGGCCGGCGTGATCGCCCCGCAATTGATCGAAGCGCTGAACTGCGAAGTTGTCCCGCTGTTTTGCGAAGTCGACGGCAATTTCCCGAACCACCACCCGGATCCGGGCAAGCCTGAAAACCTCGTCGACCTGATCGCCAAGGTCAAGGAAACCAACGCCGACATCGGCCTGGCCTTCGACGGCGACGGCGACCGCGTTGGCGTTGTGACCAACACTGGCAGCATCGTCTATCCGGACCGCCTGCTGATGCTGTTCGCCCGCGACGTCGTGGCGCGCAACCCTGGTGCCGAGATCATCTTCGACGTCAAATGCACCCGTCGCCTGACACCTTTGATCAAGGAATACGGTGGTCGGTCGTTAATGTGGAAGACCGGTCACTCGTTGATCAAAAAGAAAATGAAACAAACTGGCGCCCTGTTGGCCGGCGAAATGAGCGGGCACATCTTCTTCAAGGAGCGCTGGTTCGGTTTCGACGACGGCATCTACAGCGCCGCGCGGTTGCTGGAGATCCTCAGCAAGGAAAAATCCTCGGCCGAAGAGCTGTTCGCAACCTTCCCGAACGATATTTCTACGCCGGAAATCAATATCCATGTGACCGAAGAGAGCAAATTCAGCATCATTGATGCATTGCATGACGCGCAGTGGGGCGCAGGCGCCGACCTGACCACCATTGACGGCGTGCGAGTCGACTATGCCAAAGGCTGGGGCCTGGTGCGCGCCTCCAACACCACACCGGTGCTGGTGCTGCGTTTCGAGGCCGATGACGAGGCTGAATTGCAGCGCATCAAGGACGTATTCAAAGTCCAGTTGAAGCGTGTTGCACCTGATCTCCAACTACCGTTCTGATTCACCCGGAGCCCTGAATGACCCTCGAACGCGAAGCCGCCGCCAACACCGCCAAGGTCCTGTCCGAAGCGCTGCCTTACATTCGCCGCTATGTCGGCAAGACGCTGGTGATCAAATACGGCGGCAACGCGATGGAAAGCGAGGAGCTGAAAACCGGCTTCGCCCGCGACATCGTGCTGATGAAGGCCGTGGGCATCAACCCGGTGGTCGTTCACGGCGGCGGCCCGCAAATCGGTGACCTGCTCAAGCGTCTGTCGATCGAAAGCCATTTCGTCGACGGCATGCGCGTCACCGACGCCGCCACCATGGACGTGGTGGAAATGGTCCTCGGTGGCCAGGTCAACAAGGACATCGTCAACCTGATCAACCGTCATGGCGGCAGCGCCATCGGCCTGACCGGTAAAGACGCCGAGCTGATTCGTGCGAAGAAGCTCACCGTCACCCGCCAGACGCCGGAGATGACCACCCCGGAAATCATCGACATCGGCCACGTCGGCGAAGTGGTCGGGATCAACACCGACCTGCTGAACCTGCTGGTCAAAGGTGATTTCATCCCGGTGATCGCGCCAATCGGCGTCGGCGCCAACGGTGAGTCGTACAACATCAACGCTGACCTGGTAGCCGGTAAAGTCGCCGAAGCGCTGAAAGCCGAGAAGTTGATGCTGTTGACCAACATCGCCGGCCTGATGGACAAGTCGGGGACGGTCCTGACCGGCCTGACGACCCAGCAGGTCGACGATCTGATCGCCGACGGCACCATCTACGGCGGCATGCTGCCGAAGATCCGCTGTGCACTGGAAGCGGTCCAGGGCGGCGTGGGCAGCTCGCTGATCATCGATGGTCGCGTGCCGAATGCGATCCTGCTGGAAATCTTCACCGACACCGGCGTGGGCACCCTGATCAGCAATCGCAAGCGTCACTGATTCAAAACCTCAAAAAAGATCGCAGCCTTCGGCGGCACCTACGGATGTACGAAAATCCTGTAGGAGCTGACGAAGCCTGCGATCTTTTTTATGCGCGCAGGAATCGTCCGACTTAAGTAAGCGAAACGTCCGACATCCAGAAGGTATCAATCTGCATAGGATCTTCCCTGAATCCACAGGAGATCTTCCCCATGCAAAAAGACCACGTTCCCTACGGCAGCGATGTTTCAGCAGGCACCTATGAGTGCGCAGACTGCGGACGCGAATACACCAATCAGTCAAAGACTTCGCTTCCGCCGTGCCCTGACTTCAAACCAGGCACACACGTGCTCAATGGCTGGAAGATCCTGACCGGCCAAGGCGACGCCGTGGCTGATCCATACCCAAACGAGTCTTCCAAGTGACCACGGGGGACTGAACCATGCAGATCTCGTTCACGATTGATGCCCAGGCCTTCGACCTCGAGCAAAAGGAGCCGGTCAAAAAGACGTTGCGGATTTCCGACGCCGAAATCACCCATGCCCTACAGCGAATAGCCAAGGCGAGCCTGACCGAATACCTGAAAATGCTGGTCGAAGGCGGCATGCCCAGCAGGGCCGATGAAGCTAAACAGGATCGCTTGCTGTACCTGATTCAAAGCTATTTCGGGCAGACCCTGCCGACCGAATCGCAGATATCGACGATTTTCCAGCTGACCCAGAGCCAAAGCAAAACCCTGTTGAAAAACACGGTTTCACGCTTCCGCAATCAATTGGACGAGATCCTGCAGCACAGCATGCGAGCCGTGATCGAGTCTGCGGAGCACGCTCAGACCGTGTATCTGGTGGTGATCAGCTCGGACGTCATTCGCGATGAACTGAACATGCTGATCACACAGAATGAGCCAACGTTCAAACCCATCGTCAAACGCAAAGGCAGCGCCGGGCAGTTCGAAATCAGCGAGGATTCCCACGCGCTGCTCTGCCAGACACTGGGCCTGAATGCCGTTCAGTGACATCGTCGCGGTCAGCGGCTTGCTGCTGACCCTGACCACGTTCATGTTCAATCTGGCTTGGCCCAAGCTGGATGAAGCGCTGGCACTGGATGAAAAACAACCAGGCCCGCTGGCCAGGAAGCGCAGCCAAAGGAAAGTAATGAGCGTTTTGCTGGGCTGCGCGATGCCGCTGACTTGCGCCTTCATGGCGCTGTTTTACGTCAATCTTCCCGCCGCTGTGCGAATCATGAGCAACAGCACGCTGGACCTGTGGAATTTCGACGTAGATCGCACGTTGTATGTGATGCTCGTCTGCGCGCTACTGGTGTTTGTAGCGCTCAACGTTTGGCTGACCATTCGATTGATCGCAAAATGGCACCACCTGCGTTAAGACACCGCCCAAAGAAAAGGCCCTGTAAACAGGGCCTTTCTTATTGGACTAAATCAGACACCGAACTGTGCCCGATAGGCCTCAACCGCTGGCAAATGCTGCTTGAGCTGTGGATCATCGGCCAGGAATTCCAGCACCTGGTTCAACGACACAATGCTGATCACCGGGATGCCAAAGTCACGCTCCACTTCCTGGATCGCCGACAACTCGCCGTTGCCACGCTCCTGACGGTTCAGGGCAATCAATACGCCTGCCGCTTTGGCGCCGTCCTGGGAGGCGATGATCTGCATCACTTCGCGGATCGCGGTGCCGGCGGTGATCACGTCGTCGATGATCAAAACTTCACCCGTCAGCGGTGCGCCGACCAGGCTGCCGCCTTCGCCGTGGGCCTTGGCTTCCTTGCGGTTGAAGCACCAAGGCAGGTCACGGTTGTGATGTTCGGCCAATGCCACGGCGGTGGTCGCCGCCAATGGGATGCCTTTGTAGGCAGGACCAAACAGCACGTCGAAGGAAATGCCGCTCTCGGCGATGGCTGCGGCGTAGAAACGGCCGAGCTGCGCCAGGGCCGAACCCGAGTTGAACAGGCCCGCATTGAAGAAGTAAGGACTGGTGCGCCCGGACTTCAGGGTGAACTCACCGAAGCGCAAAACGCCGCGATCGATGGCAAAACGAATGAAATCGCGCTGATACGCTTGCATGAAAAAAACCCCAAATACCACGGATTTAGCTAATTAGCTTGACGCCGTGTATCATACACGCACGCGATTTTTGGGGCCATTTATGCGGATCATCAGTGTGAACGTCAATGGTATTCAGGCTGCAGTCGAGCGGGGTTTGCTCAGTTGGCTGCAAGCACAGAATGCCGACGTCATCTGCCTGCAGGACACCCGTGCCTCCGCCTTTGAACTGGACGATCCAGCCTTCCAACTGGATGGATACTTCCTTTATGCCTGCGACGCCGAAGTTCCCGCCCAAGGTGGTGTGGCTTTGTACTCGCGGTTGCAACCGAAGGCTGTCATCAGCGGTCTCGGTTTCGAGACGGCCGACCGCTACGGGCGCTACCTGCAAGCCGATTTCGACAAAGTCAGTATTGCAACCTTGTTGCTTCCGTCCGGCATGAACGGCGATGAAGACTTGAACCAGAAATTCAAGCTCATGGACGACTTCGCCAAGTACCTGGACAAGCAGCGGCGCAAACGCCGCGAGTACATTTATTGTGGCTCGCTGTACGTGGCGCAACAGAAACTGGACATCAAGAACTGGCGCGACAGCCAGCAATCTCCTGGCTTCCTGGCGCCTGAACGTGCCTGGATGGACGAGATTGTCGGCAACATGGGTTATGTCGATGCCTTGCGCGAAGTCAGCCGTGAAGGCGACCAGTACAGCTGGTGGCCGGATAACGAACAGGCCGAAATGCTCAACCTCGGCTGGCGTTTCGACTACCAGATCTTGACGCCGGGCCTGCGCCGCTTTGTACGCAGCGCACGCCTGCCACGTCAGCCACGGTTCTCGCAGCATGCGCCGCTAATCGTGGACTACGACTGGACGCTGACGATCTAAACGTTGTCGCTCATAAAAAAATGCCCGTATCGCAAGATACGGGCATTTTTTATGAGCTGTATTTCAGTGACCTGAACTTCAAGCAGCGGCAAAGAATGGTAGCGCGAGGTACAACTTGATCACGATGACATTGATGATGTCGATGAAGAAAGCGCCCACCATAGGCACCACCAGAAACGCTATCTGCGAAGGCCCGTAACGCTGCGTCACCGCTTGCATGTTAGCGATGGCCGTTGGCGTTGCACCCAGCCCAAAACCGCAATGTCCTGCCGCCAGTACTGCCGCATCATAATTGCTGCCCATCACTCTAAACGTCACGAATATCGCAAACAGCGCCATGACCAGCGTTTGCGCCGCCAGAATAATGAAGAAAGGTAATGCCAGTGCAGCCAGATCCCACAACTTGAGTGACATCAGCGCAATTGCCAGGAACATCGACAAGCTGACATTTCCCAGTACAGAAACTTCCCGTTCAAACACCTGATACAAGCCAAGTGCTGAAAGGCTGTTTCGCAAAAGCACACCCACGAACAATACGCAAACGAACGTCGGCAACTCAAATGCGGTTTCGCGGAGCGCGCCATTCATGAGGTTACCCACCATCAAGCTGACGGCAATCAACGCGAGTGTCTCTATAAACGAAAATGGCGTGATCGAACGCTCTTTATTCGGCTGTTCAAAACCCTTTGGCAGTCGTGGCTTATCTTGATTAGAACAACCGGGAACCTGTGTGCGCTTGATAAGCAGCCGGGCGACCGGCCCACCAATCAAACCGCCCAGCACCAGACCAAACGTTGCAGAGGCCATTGCAAGCTCAGAGGCGGAAGCCAAGCCGTACTTTTCACTGAACGTCGCGCCCCAGGCAGCACCGGTTCCGTGACCACCTGCCAACGTCACCGAGCCTGTAAGCAGCCCCATCAAAGGGTCGAGCCCCAAAGCCGTTGCAAGCCCGATTCCCATGGCATTCTGAACCACCAACAACCCGGTGACCGCTAATAGAAACACCCCCACTACGCGTCCGCCCTTCTTCAGGCTGGCGAAGTCTGCACTCAATCCAATAGTGGCGAAGAACGCCAGCATCAAGGGTGTTTGTAGCGAGGTGTCAAACCGCACTTCAATATCGAACAAGCGCAAAGCCAAAAGAACCAAGGCAACCATCAGGCCACCCGCTACAGGTTCAGGGATGTTGTAAGCGCGTAAAAAACCGACCCGTGTGACAAGCCCGCGCCCCAGTAAGAGGACTAAGGACGCGGCGACGAGTGTTCCATAAAAATCGAGCTGAAACATTGGGATATTCTTGGATTATTCATTCAGGGGCGAACTGTTTACCTGGACACGCCTCTTGAACAGGCTGATTGTTCTCAACGCTGATTGTTCTCAACGCTGATTGTTTTAATTTCAGGATCCGTCAATGGTCTGAATATATCGAAATATTTCTAATGAATATTACTTGGGGCAACTTTAACAACCGCCCAGCCTCATTGCCAAGGATATGGAGAGCAATGCGGATATACAGTTGTGACTAAAAGTGTAGGGAAGTAAGCGTAGTTGTCTGGAGAAATAACTTGATAACAAAAAAGCCCCGACGAGTCGGGGCTTCTTTCAATCTCATTGCCTGGCTTACTTAATCAACCGCCATGTGAATGGATACCGATAAGGAAACCCTTCATTGGCTTTCACGCCCGCAATGATCGTCAGCACCAACGCGCCAATGGCGATCAGGCCAAACAGGAAGAACCCGATAATCACCACCATCAGCAGGAAGCAAATGGCGGAGGCAATGGCGACGGTGATCTGAAAGTTCAGCGCCTCCTTGCCTTGTGCGTCGATGAACGGGTCCATCTCGCGCTTCATTTGCCACAGGATCAGCGGGCCGATCAGCGTACCGAACGGAATCCAGATCCCCAGCAAGGCGGACAAGTGACAAAACATCGCCCACTGCCGAACTTCTTTGCTCGGGGTGGGAAGCAACTGTTGCTCGTCACTCATGGCGTCCTCCTTGTCTGTGGCAATCCAGTCAGTCCGCCAGTGCAGCCGTTTGCAGATCGAAGATTTCGTTCATGCCTTTCTTGGCCAGTTCCAGCATCGCGTTCAGCTCTTCAGGCTGGAACGGTGCGCCTTCGGCAGTGCCCTGAACTTCGATGAAGCCGCCAGTGCTGGTCATCACTACGTTAAGGTCGGTCTCGGCAGCCGAGTCTTCCAGGTAGTCGAGGTCGAGTACCGGCTCGCCTTGGTACATGCCTACCGAAACGGCACCGATCATTTGCTTGAGCGGGTCGCCGCCTTTCAGGCCGCCACGCTTCTTGATCACTTTCAACGCATCGACCAGGGCAACCATGGCACCGGTGATGGACGCGGTGCGGGTGCCGCCGTCGGCCTGGATCACGTCGCAGTCGACGTACAGGGTCACATCGCCCAGCTTGGACATGTCCAGCGCAGCGCGCAGGGAACGACCGATCAGACGCTGGATTTCCAGGGTGCGGCCGCCTTGCTTGCCGCGGCTCGCTTCACGCTGGTTACGCTCGCCGGTGGCGCGCGGCAGCATGCCGTACTCGGCGGTCAACCAGCCTTGGCCCTGGCCCTTGAGAAAACGCGGCACACCGTTTTCGACGCTGACCGTGCAGATGACTTTGGTGTCACCGAACTCGACCAGTACAGATCCCTCGGCGTGTTTGGTGTAGTTGCGGGTAATGCGGATCGAGCGGAGCTGATCGGCAGCGCGACCACTTGGACGTTTCATAAGGGATACCTGTACGGGGACGGAAAACTGCGGAGCATTATAGAGCTGCCAGCCACGACTGGGCACTTCTAAAAAAATCCTCTGACGAGCGAAGGCTCTGAACAGCCCGTACCCGACGACCTGCAGCCGTTTGTCACACCGTGTGTTTGGGCGCATCCGCGCCACTGCGCTACAATCCTGCGCCTTTGCTGCCAGTCGGCTTTAATTCATTGATAGCGGATTGCCGGAACGTCAGTTCCGCGCCGATCCGCATTGCGAGGTACCCCCATGGTGCACAGCATGACCGCCTTCGCCCGCGTCGAGAAAGCAGGCGTCCAGGGCACCCTGAGCTGGGAACTGCGCTCGGTCAACAGCCGCTACCTGGAACCCCACCTGCGCCTGCCGGACTCCTTTCGCGACCTCGAAGGCGCCGTCCGTGAAGCCCTGCGCCAGGGCGTATCGCGGGGCAAGCTCGAATGCACCCTGCGCTTCACCGAAGAAAACGCCGGCAAAGCGCTGCAAGTGGATCAGGACCGCGCCGCACAACTGGTTGCCGCCGCCGAGACGATCGCCAGCCTGATCAAGAATCCGGCCGCACTGAATCCGCTCGAAGTCCTGGCCTGGCCCGGCGTGCTGGTGGGTGATGCGACCGACCCGCAAGCCTTGAACGCCGAAGCACTGGCGCTGTTCAACGAAGGCCTGAAAGAACTCAAGGCTGGCCGCGAGCGCGAAGGCGCGGAGCTGGCACGGTTGATCAACGATCGCCTGACGTCCATTGAAGAAGACGTGGTGACCCTGCGCGAACTGGTTCCGCAGATGCTCGCCACCCAGCGCCAGAAGGTCCTCGACCGTTTCGCCGACATGAAGGCCGAGATGGACCCGCAGCGACTGGAGCAGGAAATGGTCATGCTCGCGCAAAAAAGCGACGTCGCCGAAGAACTGGATCGCCTGAGCACTCACATCATCGAAGTTCGCCGGGTGCTCAAGTCCGGCGGCGCTGCCGGGCGACGCCTGGACTTCCTGATGCAGGAGCTCAACCGCGAGGCTAATACACTGGGCTCCAAAGCCTTCGACCCGCGCAGCACCCAAGCGGCGGTCAACCTCAAGGTGTTGATCGAGCAGATGCGCGAACAAGTGCAGAATATTGAGTAAGGCAACCCTGACATGACCCACAGCACCGGCACCCTGTACATCATCTCCGCCCCATCGGGCGCGGGCAAAAGCAGCCTGGTCAAGGCCCTGACCGACGCCAATCCGGAGATCCGCGTTTCGGTCTCCCACACCACCCGCGCCATGCGCCCGGGCGAAGTGGACGGCGTGAACTACAACTTCGTCGCGCGCGAACAGTTCGTGAAGATGATCGAACACGGGGATTTCCTCGAGCGCGCCGAAGTCTTCGGCAATCTCTACGGCACCTCGCAAAGCCACTTACAGCAGACCCTGGATGAAGGCCACGACCTGATCCTGGAAATCGACTGGCAAGGCGCCGAGCAAGTACGCAAGCTGATGCCGCAGGCCCGTTCGGTCTTCATTCTGCCGCCGTCATTGCAGGCCTTGCACCAGCGCCTGACCAATCGTGGCCAGGATAGCGACGAGATCATCGACGGCCGGATGCGCGAAGCCGTCAGCGAAATGAGCCACTATGTCGACTACGACTACCTGATCATCAACGACGATTTCGCCCACGCCTTGCACGATTTGAAGGCGATTTTCCGTGCCAATCAGCTGCAACAAAAGCGTCAGCAGCAGCGCCACGGCAAATTACTGGCTGAATTGCTCGGTTGATCCGCTCTTCCCAAAACAGCTGCAAGAGCTTTACATTGGCACTTGCAGCGCGTTGAAGGGCTTGATCAAAAAATCAGCGCTTCCCTAATCGCTGGTGATTTTTTAAACTGTTGAGTCCGCTCGCCCATCCGGGCAGCGCGCATATTGCATTTGCTACGAGGAAGACCATGGCCCGCGTAACCGTTGAAGACTGCCTAGAACACGTGGATAACCGCTTTGAGCTGGTCATGCTCTCTACCAAGCGTGCCCGTCAACTGGCCACCGGCGGCAAAGAGCCGAAAGTAGCATGGGAAAACGACAAGCCTACCGTTGTCGCCCTGCGCGAAATCGCTGAAGGCCTGATCGACTACGCAGCTATTGCCGAAGCCGAAATCGTTGAAGATGAACCGCTTTTTGCTGCATTTGAGGACGAGTCCAACGAGGCCGTCTAAGCCTATGCCTGGTCGACGTAGCACGGCGCGGGATAAAAGCTTACGGCAGGAGACATCATGCCGAGCATAGACGCCCTCGCCGATCGCTTATCGACCTACCTCGGCAATGACCAGGTCAACCTGGTCCGCCGAGCGTATTTCTACGCCGAACAAGCGCACGACGGCCAACGCCGCCGTAGCGGTGAGGCGTACGTCACGCATCCTCTTGCCGTAGCCAATATTCTTGCCGACATGCATATGGACCATCAGAGCCTGATGGCGGCCATGCTGCATGACGTGATCGAAGACACCGGTATTGCCAAGGAAGCGCTGCAAGCGCAGTTCGGCGAAACCGTAGCCGAACTGGTCGACGGGGTCAGCAAACTGACCCAGATGAACTTCGAGACCAAAGCCGAAGCCCAGGCCGAAAACTTCCAGAAAATGGCCATGGCCATGGCGCGCGATATTCGCGTGATCCTGGTCAAACTGGCCGACCGCCTGCACAACATGCGCACGCTGGAAGTGCTGTCCGGCGAGAAACGCCGACGCATCGCCAAGGAAACCCTGGAAATCTATGCGCCCATCGCCAATCGGCTGGGCATGCACGCCATCCGCATAGAATTCGAAGACCTCGGCTTCAAGGCCATGCACCCGATGCGCTCCGCGCGGATCTACCAGGCCGTCAAACGCGCCCGGGGCAACCGCAAGGAAATCGTCAACAAGATCGAAGAATCCCTCAGTCACTGTCTGGCCATCGACGGCATTCAGGGCGAGGTCAGCGGTCGCCAGAAACACCTCTACGGCATCTACAAGAAAATGCGCGGCAAGCGTCGGGCCTTCAACGAGATCATGGACGTCTATGCGTTCCGGATCATCGTCGACAAGGTCGATACCTGCTACCGCGTGCTGGGTGCTGTGCATAATTTGTACAAACCGTTGCCGGGGCGCTTCAAGGATTACATCGCGATCCCCAAGGCCAACGGCTATCAGTCGCTGCACACCACGCTGTTCGGCATGCACGGTGTGCCGATCGAGATCCAGATCCGCACCCGCGAAATGGAAGAGATGGCCAACAACGGCATCGCCGCCCATTGGCTGTACAAATCCAGCGGTGACGAGCAGCCGAAAGGCACTCACGCCCGCGCCCGCCAGTGGGTCAAGGGCGTGCTGGAAATGCAGCAACGCGCCGGCAACTCGCTGGAGTTCATCGAAAGCGTGAAGATCGACCTGTTCCCGGACGAGGTCTACGTGTTCACGCCCAAAGGCCGGATCATGGAGCTGCCCAAGGGCTCCACGGCGGTCGACTTCGCTTACGCGGTGCACACCGACGTGGGCAATAGCTGCATTGCCTGTCGGATCAATCGTCGTCTCGCGCCGCTGTCCGAACCGCTGCAAAGCGGCTCCACGGTCGAGATCGTCAGCGCCCCCGGCGCGCGGCCGAACCCGGCGTGGCTCAACTTCGTGGTGACCGGCAAGGCCCGTACGCACATCCGCCATGCGCTGAAGCTGCAACGCCGCTCCGAATCCATCAGCCTGGGCGAACGCCTGCTGAACAAGGTTCTCAACGGGTTCGACAGCGCGCTGGAGAAGATCCCGGCCGAACGCGTCAAGGCAATGCTCGTCGAGTACCGCCTCGAACTGATCGAAGACTTGCTCGAAGACATCGGCCTGGGCAATCGCATGGCCTATGTGGTGGCACGCCGACTGCTTGGCGAAGGCGAACAGTTGCCGAGCCCTGAAGGCCCGCTGGCGATTCGCGGGACCGAAGGCCTGGTGCTCAGCTACGCCAAGTGCTGCACGCCGATTCCGGGCGACCCGATTGTCGGCCACCTGTCTGCGGGCAAAGGCATGGTGGTGCACCTGGACAACTGCCGCAACATCAGCGAAATCCGCCACAACCCGGAGAAATGCATCCAGCTCTCGTGGGCCAAGGATGTCACCGGCGAATTCAACGTCGAGCTGCGCGTCGAGCTGGAACACCAGCGCGGCCTGATCGCCCTGCTGGCCAGCAGCGTCAACGCAGCCGATGGCAATATCGAAAAAATCAGCATGGATGAACGCGATGGTCGCATCAGCGTGGTCCAGTTGGTGGTCAGCGTGCACGACCGTGTGCACCTGGCCCGCGTGATCAAGAAACTGCGCGCCCTGACCGGGGTGATCCGCATCACCCGCATGCGTGCTTAAGCCCACTTACAAGGAGTCATTCATGACCAAGACTGTTATCACCAGCGACAAGGCCCCGGCCGCCATCGGTACTTACTCCCAGGCGATCAAGGCTGGCAACACCGTTTACATGTCGGGTCAGATTCCTCTGGACCCAAAAACCATGGAACTGGTTGAAGGCTTCGAAGCCCAGACCGTCCAGGTGTTCGAGAACCTCAAAGCCGTGGCTGAAGCTGCTGGCGGTTCGTTCAAGGACATCGTCAAACTGAACATCTTCCTCACCGACCTGAGCCACTTCGCCAAGGTCAACGAGATCATGGGCAAGTACTTCGACCAGCCTTACCCAGCCCGCGCCGCCATCGGCGTAGCAGCCCTGCCAAAGGGTTCGCAGGTTGAAATGGATGCCATCCTGGTCATCGAGTAATGTGTCCGGCGCAGCCTCGCGCTGCGCCGACTGCTCTGCAGCAAAGTAAGTTTGAAAGGATTCCACCATGCGCAAAGCGCTTGCTCTCTCGCTGCTCGCCCTGTTTTTGGGCGGTTGTGCCAGCAACCCTGCCGACCGTGATATCAGCGGCACCTGGATCAACCAGGTAGCAATCGATGCCGCATCCAAAGGCGTTCCCCTGCGCGAAGCGCTCCAGGCCTATGGCCCGAACCTGGAATGGGACGTCAACACCAAGGCCGGTCAGGCCCGCTACACCAATGGTTTTGAAAATGTCGACGGCAAGCTGCTGGGCGAAGAGTCCGGCGCCTGGAAAGTCGACTTTTATGGCAGTTCCGGTAGTGAACTGAAGCGCGACGGCAAACAATTGAGCCAGGCCGCGACCGAAAACGAACCGGCCCAAGTCTTCGACCGCGCCTTGATCCCGGTGCCGGATGGCGCACCGATTGGCGCCAGCTTCGAACGCGCACTGTATTCGGCGTACATGGGCGGCAGCTGGAAAGTTGTCAGCGGCCCCGGCGAAGGCAGTAGCGTGCAGTTCCAGGCCGATGGCCAAGTGACCGGCCTGCCGGGTGCTGATCGCTATGCGCTGTGCCTGGCCGGCGACTGCGCGTCGATGAGTGGCGGCAACGACAACATGTGGCTGCAACTCAACGGGCAGGGAAACCCCTGGATCTTCGCGCGCAAAGGCAAAGAGCTGGAAATCTTCCAGGCCGTGAACACGGCACAGGCAGACGAAATGCCGCAGTTCACCCCGGGTGATCGCAAGTGGTTGCTGGAAAAGCAGTAAGCAACGCATAACCCATGTGGGAGCGAGCCTGCTCGCGATGGCGATGTAGCAATCAACGAAGATGTTGAATGTTATGGCCTCATCGCGAGCAGGCTCGCTCCTACAGTTGTTTTAGGGTGACTGAAAGTCAGCAGCGCCCTTCAAGGATCGCCGCATACCCTTCGCGAAAACTCGGATACTTCGGCATCCAGCCCAACGCTTTCGCCCGTGCATTACTGCAACGCTTGCTGCCCGTGCGGCGCACGCTGGCGTCATCGGCCCATTCGGTCACGCCCAGATACTCGCGCAACCAGCCCACCACATCCGCCAACGCTGCCGGCGCGTCATCGACACCGATGTAAATATCATCCAGCTTCACCCCACGCCGATCCGCCTCAAGCAGGCACGCCATCAACCCTGCGGCGTCATCGGCATGAATCCGGTTGGCGTATAGCGGTGGATCGACCGCCACGCGATAACCCCGGCGGACCTGAGTCAGCAGCCATTCGCGGCCGGGACCGTAAATACCGGTCAATCGCACAATGCTGGCGGGGATGCCGCTGTTGAGGGCAATTTGCTCGGCTTCGAGCATCACCTGTCCGGAATAGCCAGCCGCTACGGCAGGCGACGTCTCATCAACCCACTCGCCCTCCTGCTGGCCGTGAACGCTGCTGCTGGAAACGAACAGCAGTCGATTGGGCACCTGCCCATAGTCTCCCAGCCACTCCAGCACATGCCGCAAACCCTGGACATAAGCGGCGCGATAGCCGGCTTCATCGTGATCGGTGGCAGCCGCGCAATAGACCAGGTAATCCACCGCGCCGACCGGCCAGGTCTCCGGGCAGTCTTTATTGAACAAGTCGCCGGCAACGCCAATCACGCCCTCGGGCAGGCGCGAGACGTCACGCCGCAGGCCATGAACTTCCCATCCCGCAGTCAACAATTGCGTGGCCAGACGGCTGCCGACATCACCGCAACCGGCGATCAAAACAGAAGGCGCGGACATCAGAAAACTCCCCTTGGAAACGGACAGACTAGCGCTGGCAATGGACGAGCGGCTAGCAATGCAGGAAAAAAAGATACTCTATTACTTCTGTTAACAAGAATTACTTGCAATAATACGCGCCACTTTTGTTCTCGGCCTTTCGAGGCCTGGAAGAACATCACCCGTTTTTTTCTCTCAGGTCCGGCCAGCATGACACGCAATCAATTCCCCGCTTCGCCAACCAAACGACCTCGCGCCTGGAGCGCGGTGGCCGCCCTGCTGCTCAGCTTGATGCTGGCGCCTGTCGCCGCTTTCGCTGACGCACAAGCGCCAGCTACTCCGACCGCTGCCGCTGCACCCGCCGACCACGCCGCCCCGGCCGTGGCGCCTGCCGCGACCGACCCGGCCCACGCAGCACCTGCTGACGAAGCCATCGGCGAAGACGTCCCTGAAGTCCTCGAAGCCGACAACACCCTGGGCATGGCCCATGACCTGTCGCCGTGGGGCATGTACCAGAACGCCGACATCATCGTGAAAATCGTGATGATCGGCCTGGCCATCGCTTCGATCATCACCTGGACCATCTGGATTGCCAAAGGCTTTGAGCTGATGGGCGCCAAGCGTCGTCTGCGCACCGAAATCGTCCACCTGAAAAAAGCCGCCACGCTTAAAGAAGCCAGCGCTTCGGCAACCAAACCAGGCACCTTGGCCAATCTGCTGGTGCATGATGCTCTGGAAGAAATGCATTTGTCGGCCAGCGCCCGCGAAAAAGAAGGCATCAAGGAACGCGTCGCTTTCCGTCTTGAGCGCCTGGTAGCAGCCTGCGGCCGCAACATGAGCAGCGGCACCGGCGTACTCGCCACCATCGGTTCCACTGCGCCATTCGTCGGCCTGTTCGGTACCGTATGGGGCATCATGAACAGCTTCATCGGCATCGCCAAGACCCAGACCACCAACCTCGCCGTCGTGGCTCCCGGCATTGCCGAAGCCCTGCTGGCGACAGCATTGGGTCTGGTCGCGGCGATTCCTGCGGTAGTGATCTACAACGTGTTCGCCCGCTCCATCACCGGTTACAAGGCGCAGGTAGCCGACGCGTCGGCAGAAGTCCTGCTGCTGGTCAGCCGCGACCTCGATCACCAGCCTGAGCGCAGCTCGCAACCGCACATGGTGAAAGTGGGGTAATCGGCCATGGGCCTGCATTTGAAAGAAGGGGCAGACGACGATCTGTCCGAGAACCACGAAATCAACGTCACGCCGTTCATCGACGTGATGCTGGTGCTGTTGATCATCTTCATGGTGGCGGCTCCGCTGGCCACCGTGGACATCAAGGTCGACCTGCCCGCCTCCACCGCCAAACCGGCGCCGCGGCCAGAGAAACCGGTGTTCCTGAGCGTCAAGGCTGATCAACGCCTGTTCCTCGGCGAAGACGAAGTGAAGGCCGAAGCACTCGGCGCCACGCTCGACGCCAGGACCCAGGGCAAGAAAGACACGACGATCTTCTTCCAGGCCGATAAAGGCGTGGATTACGGCGACCTGATGAGCGTGATGGACAACCTGCGCTCGGCCGGTTACCTGAAGGTCGGTCTGGTCGGACTCGAGACGGCAGTCAAAAAATGATCACGACGCGCCATAAGCTGACGCGTTACAGCGGTAGCCTGGCCGTGGTGCTGGGCGTTCACGCGCTGGCCATCGCGCTGGCCGTGAACTGGACCGCCCACCCGCCCATCGAATTGCCGCCTCAGGCAATGATGGTCGAGCTGGCGCCGGTTCCGGCCCCGCCACCGCCTGCACCGCCGAAGGTCATAACGCCGCCACAGCCACCGGCACCGGTGGAAGAACTGCCGATACCGAAGCTCGCCGAAGCACCGAAGGCCGAGATCGCGGTGCCCAAACCGGTCAAGCCCAAGCCGAAGCCTCAGCCGCCCAAGCCTGTGGAGAAAAAACCGGAGCCGCCGAAGGAAAAGCCGTCCGAGGCAAAACCGAGCGAAGCGCCACCGACTCCGTCACAAACTGAGAAATCCGCTCAGCCTGTACCGGGTCCATCGGCTGCTCAGGTCGCGGCCAAGGCCAGTTGGCAAGGCACCCTGCTCGCGCATTTGGCCAAGTACAAAAAGTACCCGGCCAGCGCGCAGGCGCGGGGCAAGCAAGGCACGAACCGTCTGCGTTTCGTAGTGGATGCCGAAGGCAACGTGCTGTCGTACGAACTGGTAGGCGCGTCCGGCACTGCGGATCTGGATCGGGCCACGCTCGATATGATCCGCCGCGCCCAGCCGTTGCCAAAACCACCGGCCGACATGCTGAACAACGGCTCCATCGAAATCGTTGCACCGTTTGTTTACTCGCTGGAAAACCGCCGGCGCTGATACAAGCCGCAACACTGCAAAGGCACCGAAAGGTGCCTTTTGCTTATCTACCAGCGGCAAACACGCATTGCCCGGTGTCACTCGACACACACAGTCTGATAACGTGCGTCTATCGATTGCAGCCGGTATGCTTGGCGCGCAACTTCATGGACGCTTGCTATGACTCTCACAGAATTACGCTACATCGTTACCCTCGCCCAAGAGCAGCATTTCGGCCACGCGGCCGAGCGTTGCCACGTCAGCCAGCCGACTCTGTCGGTGGGTGTGAAAAAGCTTGAAGACGAACTCGGTGTGCTGATTTTCGAGCGCAGCAAAAGCGCCGTGCGCCTGACCCCGGTTGGCGAAGGCATTGTGGCCCAGGCACAAAAAGTCCTGGAACAGGCCCAAGGTATTCGCGAACTGGCCCAGGCCGGCAAGAACCAACTGACCGCACCGCTGAAAGTCGGCGCGATCTACACGGTCGGCCCCTACCTGTTCCCGCACCTGATCCCACAACTGCACCGGGTTGCCCCGCAGATGCCGTTGTACATCGAAGAAAACTTTACCCACGTGCTGCGCGACAAACTGCGCAACGGCGAACTCGACGCGATCATCATCGCCCTGCCGTTCGGCGAAGCCGACGTCCTGACCTTGCAGCTCTACGACGAGCCGTTCTACGTCCTGATGCCGGCCCAGCACCCGTGGACGCAAAAAGAGTCCATCGACGCCAGCCTGCTCAACGACAAGAGCCTGCTGCTGCTCGGCGAAGGTCACTGCTTCCGCGATCAAGTGCTGGAAGCCTGCCCGACGCTGACCAAAGGCAACGACGGCGCCAAGCACACCACGGTCGAATCCAGCTCGCTGGAAACCATTCGGCACATGGTCGCATCCGGGTTGGGCATTTCGATCCTGCCGCTGTCGGCGGTCGACAGCCATCACTACGCCCCTGGCGTGATCGAAGTCCGGCCATTGTCGGCACCGGTGCCGTACCGCACCGTGGCCATCGCCTGGCGTGCAAGTTTCCCGCGTCCGAAAGCCATTGAAATCCTCGCTGACTCCATTCGCCTGTGCTCGGTGGCCAAGCCGTCCGCGCAGGTGGTGGCGGGCTAAGCAAGCGTCATGACCGAGTTGTCGCAAGTGTCGGTGACGGCACTCAAGGGTGTCGGCGAAGCCATGGCCGAGAAGCTGGCCAAGGTCGGCCTGGAGAATCTTCAGGACGTGCTGTTTCACCTGCCCCTGCGCTATCAGGACCGCACACGTGTGGTGCCGATCGGTGCGCTGCGTCCAGGGCAAGATGCCGTGGTCGAAGGCACCGTCAGCGGCGCCGACGTGGTCATGGGCCGTCGCCGCAGTTTGGTCGTCCGCCTGCAGGACGGCACCGGCGGGCTCAGCCTGCGCTTCTACCACTTCAGCAACGCACAGAAAGAAGGTCTTAAACGCGGCACGCGAGTCCGCTGCTACGGCGAAGCGCGGCCCGGCGCTTCGGGGCTGGAAATCTACCACCCGGAATACCGCGCCATCACCGGTGACGAACCACCGCCCGTGGATGAAACCCTGACGCCGGTCTATCCGCTCACCGAAGGCCTGACGCAACAGCGCTTGCGCCAACTGTGCATGCAAACCCTGACCTTGCTCGGCCCGAGCAGCCTGCCCGACTGGCTGCCGACCGAACTGGCCCGCGACTATCAACTGGCGCCGCTGGCCGATGCGATCCGCTACCTGCACAACCCGCCCGCCGATGCCGATGTCGATGAACTCGCCCTCGGTCACCACTGGGCCCAGCATCGCCTGGCCTTCGAAGAACTGCTGACCCATCAACTATCGCAACAACGCCTGCGCGAAAGCATGCGTTCGTTGCGCGCGCCAGCCATGCCCAAAGCTACACAGCTGCCGGCCAAATACCTGGCCAATCTCGGCTTCAACCCGACTGGCGCCCAGCAACGGGTCGGCAATGAAATCGCCTACGACCTCAGTCAGCACGAGCCCATGCTGCGGCTGATTCAGGGCGACGTCGGCGCGGGCAAAACCGTGGTCGCCGCCCTCGCCGCGCTCCAGGCCTTGGAAGCCGGTTATCAGGTCGCGTTGATGGCGCCCACCGAGATTCTCGCCGAGCAGCACTTCATCACCTTCAAGCGCTGGCTCGAACCGCTGGGCATTGAAGTCGCGTGGCTGGCCGGCAAGCTCAAAGGCAAAAACCGTGTCGCCGCGCTGGAACAAATCGCCAGCGGCACACCGATGGTGGTCGGCACTCACGCGCTGTTCCAGGACGAAGTGCAATTCAAGAACCTGGCGCTGGTGATCATCGACGAACAGCACCGCTTCGGCGTGCAGCAGAGGCTGGCATTGCGGCAGAAAGGCGTCGGCGGACGCATGTGCCCGCACCAATTGATCATGACCGCCACGCCGATCCCGCGCACGCTGGCCATGAGCGCCTACGCCGATCTCGACACCTCGATCCTCGACGAATTGCCGCCCGGCCGAACCCCGGTCAACACCGTGCTGATCACCGACACCCGGCGCGTCGAAGTCATCGAACGGGTGCGCAGCGCCTGTGCCGAAGGGCGGCAGGCGTATTGGGTGTGCACGCTGATTGAAGAGTCCGAAGAGCTGACCTGCCAGGCAGCGGAAACCACTTATGAAGACCTCACCGCCGCCCTTGGCGAGTTGAAAGTCGGGCTGATCCATGGCCGCATGAAGCCTGTGGAAAAAGCTGCGGTGATGGCCGAGTTCAAGGCCGGCAACCTGCAACTGCTGGTCGCCACCACGGTGATTGAAGTGGGCGTGGACGTGCCCAACGCCAGCCTGATGATCATCGAAAACCCCGAACGCCTGGGCCTGGCGCAACTGCATCAGTTGCGCGGCCGAGTCGGCCGGGGCAGCGCGGCCAGCCATTGCGTGCTGCTCTACCATCCGCCGCTGTCGCAGATCGGCCGTCAGCGCCTGGGCATCATGCGCGAAACCAACGACGGCTTCGTCATCGCCGAAAAAGATCTCGAACTACGCGGTCCCGGCGAAATGCTCGGCACGCGGCAAACGGGTCTGCTTCAATTCAAGGTCGCCGACCTGATGCGCGACGCCGACCTGCTACCCGCCGTGCGTGACGCTGCTCAAGCTTTGCTGGAACGCTGGCCGGACCACGTCAGCCCATTACTCGACCGCTGGCTGCGCCACGGGCAGCAATACGGCCAAGTGTGAGCACCGTCGCAGTTTCTGGACACTCGGCTTGAGCAAGCTGGTTATACTCCTGCAATTGTTTTAGAACGGATACAGAACCATGACCGAAGTTGCCCTCGCACCCGCCTCCCCGCACGCTCCGTCGGTTATTCGGCTGCTGCTGGGCAAACTGGGCATCGCCTACGAAGAGGTCCTGGATCATCACGGCTTGAACCCGGCGCGCAAGGTCCAGGCCGTACTGCTCGATGACGCCGTCGGCGCGCTCATGGTGCTGTTCCCGCAGAGCCAGTTGCTCGACCTCAACCGCCTCACTGAACTCACTGGCCGCCGCCTCACTGCGGTGCCAACCGAGCGTCTGGAAAAGATGCTCGGCAAGCACAACCTGAGCTTGCTGCCCGGTCTACCGTCGCTGACCAGTTCGCCGTGCCTGTATGAAGAAAGCCTGCTGCGCGAACCCAAAGTGCTGGTCAACTCGGGCGAACCGGGCGTGCTGCTGGAAATCACCAGCGAAGCCTTCAAGTCCATGCTGAACAAGGCCAGCGCCGCCAACTTCGGTGAAAACCTGAGCAGCATCCGCCCGAACCTCGACCGCCCTGACGATGACCGCGAGGAAATCACCCAGGCCGTTCAAGCGTTCACCGCGCGGCGCATCCAGCAACGCCTGGAAGCGACCATCGAAATTCCGCCATTGGCCGAAACCGCGCAGAAGATCATCAAGCTGCGCGTGGACCCCAACGCCACCATCGACGACATCACCGGCGTGGTCGAAACCGACCCGGCGCTGGCCGCGCAAGTAGTGAGCTGGGCGGCATCGCCGTACTACGCCTCGCCGGGCAAGATTCGTTCGGTGGAAGACGCCATCGTGCGGGTGCTGGGCTTCGACCTGGTGATCAACCTGGCGCTGGGCCTGGCCCTGGGCAAAACCCTGAGCCTGCCCAAAGACCACCCGCAACACAGCACGCCGTACTGGCAGCAATCGATCTACACCGCTGCCGTCATCGAAGGCCTGACCCGCGCCATGCCGCGCACCCAGCGCCCGGAAGCCGGCCTGACTTACCTCGCCGGCCTGCTGCACAACTTTGGCTACCTGCTGCTGGCCCACGTGTTCCCGCCGCACTTCTCGCTGATCTGCCGTCACCTGGAGGTCAACCCGCACCTGTGCCACAGCTACATCGAGCAACACCTGCTGGGCATCAGCCGCGAACAGATCGGCTCGTGGCTGATGCGCTACTGGGACATGCCCGATGAACTGGCCACCGCGCTGCGCTTCCAGCACGACCCGGCCTACGACGGCCCTTCCGCCGAATACCCGAACCTGGTGTGCCTGTCGGTGCGCCTGCTGCGCAGCCGTGGCATCGGCTCCGGCCCCGACGAAGACATCCCCGACGCCCTGCTCGAACGCCTGGGCCTGACCCGCGACAAAGCCAACGACGTGGTCAGCAAAGTCCTCGAAGCCGAAGTGCTACTGCGCGAACTCGCCTCGCAATTTTCCCAGGCCTAAAAGCAATCGCGAGCAAGCTCACTCCCACAATGGTTAGGTGAACCCTGTGGGAGCGAGCTTGCTCGCGATGAATGCAACTCGGTCTATCTGAAACGAATCAAGCCTTGGCTTTCGCCTTCTTCGGCTTCAAATACTTGGTCAACCCCTGAAACCAGATCACCAGCGCCGGGTTGCCCCTGATCTGAATCGACTTGTCCTGAATCCCCGTCATGAACGCCAACTGCTTGTTCTTCGCCTGCATCGTGGCAAAGCCGTACGCGGCATCTTTAAAGGCAATGGCAAACGCAGGCTCGGCAATCACCCCGGCCTTGCTGGTGATGCGCTGATCTTTCACGCGGAAATGCCGCGCCACTTTCCCGTCCAGGGTTTGCAGCTGAAACACCAGCTCCTTGTCCCCCAACTGCTGCTGGAACGCAGGATTGGTCCGGCTGGCCTTGCCCATCAACAAACCCAGCATCCACAGCAGAAAACGAAATTTCATGCGCAAGCCTCAAGAGAAAAATGAACGGCTGGCGCAGTGTAGCGACTTCAAACGAGAACACCACTATCGAGTTGCGTTAGAAGAAGATAAGCCATTTGTCTTGCATGATGACTGCCAAGTCATGCTTATTGTTGTCCTACACTTTCCTTCCCACACGAGCAGACCAGCATCGCAACAAGAGCGGTTGCCAGTTGAAGGAGTCATACAGCTCCGGGACTGTAATGATGCGTTGCGAAGCATCGAAACTCAGCGCCGCACGTAGCGCAGGCCAGCAGTGTTTCGGCAGAGTCCGCGGGGCAAGCAGCTCTCGGTCCAGACGTTCATCTCGCGCACGGATTGAAGGCAAGCGATTGAACGGGTGTTTGCCTCCCGCCAATTCATACAACACGCAGGCCACGGCGTAAATGTCCGTACCGGTGGACAGCGGCTGGCCTTCGAGCAGTTCCGGGGCAGCGTAGCCTGGGGTCCAGGCATTGATGCGATTGCGACTCAACTGTGCCAGCCCCGGCATGACACCTTCCATTGACTGGCCCAGACCAAAATCAAACAATCGCACACCGTCTTCGCTGACCATCACATTGCTCGGCTTCAAGTCACCGTGCAGCACACCACGGCTGTGGGAATGAGCCAATGCGTCGAGCAATGGAAGCGCGATGTCACGCAATTCTGGCCACGATAAACCCAGAGGCCGGTCACAGAGCAGCCTGTCCAGGGTCAGGCCGCGCATCAGCTCCATGGTGAAGAATGCTCGTCGGCAACAGGTGTCCACTTCAAAGCTGTGCAAGCGCAGTACGTTCGGATGATGCAAGCGCCGAGTCATGGCGAACTCGCTGTAGAGTAAAGCGCTGGCATCCGGGGATTCGGCAAGCTCTTCGCCGAGCATTTTCAGCGCAACATAAGGCTCAGGATCACCGAACTGTTCGTGCAACAAGTCCCGTGCACGGTAGACAACACCCATGCCACCGGCGCCGAGCAACCGCTCGAGGCGGTAACGCCCCACCAGTACGTCTGGCAACTCTATGGTGCGAGCCTGAGACGTCAAAACATCACGGGGCGCGGGCACGGCTTTGGCGAAGGCAAAATAGGTCAGGTCGGCGATTTCTTCTTCGCTGACCGGTAGATTGTCGAGCGACACCGACTCACTCATTGGCGTATCACGACAGCCGTCAGGTTGTCCCGCGCCGGACCGCTCAAGGCTCCGTCGAACAAACGCGCGAGCGCCAAAACCGGTGCATTCAAACTCAAGGCACTACCCAGCGCGTTGCTGTTCAGGCTTTGATACAAGCCGTCGCTGCACAGCAAAAATGTATCCCCCGGATGCACTGCCAACTCCAGTACCTCCAGCGCCAGTTCCTCACCTGCCCCCACTGCCCGGGTCAAGGCGCCGGCATGCGGCTGAGCTCGGGCTTGTCCGGCGCACATCTGTTGCTGGTCAATCAGCTGCTGCATCAACGAATGATCCTTGGTCAGCTGGTACAAGCGTTGCTCACGCCACAGGTAACATCGGCTGTCGCCAACCCAGACGCAGGCCGCGCGACTGCCATCCACCAGCAGCGCGACCACAGTGCTGCCGATGACGTTGTCCTGGTGTCCGGCAATGACCGTCAACTCGTGAACCATGCGTCGGTTGAGCCAATGAAGGCACCGGCTCACGCCTTTGAGACGCTCGTCGAAGGTTTTTCCAATCGGCAACTCCGCCAGGCTGGCAACGATCATCTGACTGGCGATGTCACCTCCCTGGTGCCCGCCCATGCCGTCGGCAACCACCCACAACCCCTGCTGTGGGCAATCGAGAAAAGCATCTTCATTGCGCACTCGGACCTTGCCAGGGTCAGTACGCGCAGCGCTACGCCAGGGTCCGACCATCGCCATCAGAGTTGCACCGGCATGCGGAAGGTGCGCAGCACACCCATATCGAACGGGTTCGGCGTGCGTTGACTCGTCAGCAGGTAATTGGCGCGCAGGCCGCCCAGGTCGGCTTTGAGTACAAGTACATCGCGGCCGATCAGGTATTCGGTCTGCATCAAGTCCAACAAACGAAACAGCGACCAGGGTCCGCTGTTCTTCTCAATACCGATCGGGCGGTCGGTCATCCTGTCGAGTACCAGACTGGTGCGGCCGTCTTCGGCGTCGGTCGGCCACTTGAAGGAAGCCGCCACGATCGGGCCGTGGCGATACTCCAGGGACCTGTCGCCAAAGCGGAACTCGGATCGGCTCGCCGTCGAGTCGAGGGTGTACGGTTCGAGCTTGAACTGCACGTGTGGCTCAGCGGGGTTTTCGCTGAAGAAGCTCTGGCGGATTACCTGTACCGAAGCCATCTGATCGAGGTAAACCCGAGACACGGGCAGACTTTGGCCATCGATACTGCGCAAGCGATAGTTGCCTGGGCCGCCACTGACAAATGGACGCATGTAGTTGTCGAAGAAGCGGTCAACGACACCCTGGACCTTGAAGAACTCGCGGAAATCGTTGAGCGCCACGTCGCTGGCGCTGTGTGCGCTGAAGGGGTAGCGCTTGTTGATCGCTTTTCCGTAGAAGCTGTACAGCTCACTTTGATAACGCTGATTCAAATACTGATAGGCATCGCTGAGTACCAGGCGCCAGGCGTCTTCGGCCAGAACGTTGAACCAGACACCAACCGGTCGCGGCAACCGACCTGACGCCATGCGCAGATGACTCAGCGCATCACGCTGGCTGGCCATGCGCGCCTTGGCCAGATCATACGCAGCCTGATCGGGTACCTGTCTGCCGAGAAGGAAATGCGTGCTTGGTATGACAAAGGCGTGATCGATTTCGATGGTTCCCGCAAAGAACTAAGAGTGGTGCTCTGGGATAGACCGATGGAGCCATCGAGGGAACATCCCTATCCGCGGAAAAAGCTTTTTGCAGCTACCGGCATCGAACGCCAGGTGCATGGCGAACTGTCGTTGGTTTACTTGCGCATCATGCGTGAGCTGGCGGTCAGACACGATGTGCCCTTTGACGTCATCGATGAAAATGATCCGAAGATGGCCTTGCCAAGCGAACTGGATCCCATTCACAAAAAGCTGCAGGCGTACGCGTTGGGAGAATCACCAACTCCCGGTTTGACGATCAATGAAGTGGAGTTGTTACGCCGTCGCTATATCCACCTTTCCGCTCACTGGAACGCGGCCAAAGACCTTAACAGCAGCGACATGAATGTCGTCTTTATCAATCGGCCGACAGAAAAACGCCAACGCGTGGTTCACCCCAATGAATAACGCTGCCCGGCTCACAAAAAAAATCGCTGTTCTGCTTTTCGGGTTGTTGTTATCGGGCTGCACGCAAAGTTTTGCGCAGTCGCCTAGTCATGAAGAATGGTTTCTGGGCTTTGGTGCGCCGGACTACATGGAAGTCTGGATTGAAACGGCGGACGTCGTGGATATTCACGAACGACTTCTACGAACAGCTGTAGCCGGCGTTGCCTCAGTCCAAACTCCCCGCAACAACAAAGGGAAACCTGTTGGCTGGCCCGTGAATCCCGGCAGTGGCGCGGGGCATTACATCAGACAGGTTGATCTACCCCGCCTGATCTATGTGCGCTGGCAATCCTTGGCTGAACCGCAAACCTATGAGGCCTACATCGTCATTCCTGAATCCGCTCGGGAAATCATGCGCAAACCGGAAAAGGCCTTTTGCACGGCGGATGCCAAGTGGATCACCGACTATCGCGACGATATCGGGATTGGCTTGGCGCCCGGAGGCATTGCCAAAGTCTGGTTAGGCGGGACCTGCTTGAAGTCGGTTGAAATTGCACGAGTGGAAGGGAGGATCAATCCGAAAGGCCCATATGGAGGTAAGTCAGGTGGCAAGCATCGGCCCCTGACTGAGACATCCAAGGCCTATATCGAAAAATTCGGGATTCCCTATGGTTCTTGGTAACGACAAATCCGATGCTTCGATGATCAAACCGCTGCGGTCAATCAAACGATGTGCAGGCCTGCTTCTCGGATTGCTGTTAACTGGTTGTGCACAAAGCGTCGCTCAGTCCAGTAATGGCTTACCGTGGTTCCTGGCTTTTTCCGCTCCAGCGTATATGGAAGTCTGGATAGAAACCGCAGATGTTGTGGATATCCGCGAACGAGTGTTTCGAGGTGCTGGAGGCGGTATCGCCTCGGTTCCAAGACCACCGAATAACCAGGGCATCGCCCGAGGATGGGTCAGCAGCAATGGCGGTGGTAAAGGTATGTATGTCACTGGCGCCGATCTGCCCCGCCTGATCTACGTGCGCTGGCAATCCTTGGCCGAACCGCAAACCTATGAGGCTTACATCGCCATCCCCGAATCCGCACGGGAAATCATGCGCAAACCGGAGAAGGTTTTTTGCGGAGCAGATGGGAAGTGGATAACCGAGTCCCGTGACAACATCGGTATTGGTTTGGCGCCGGGTGGTATTGCCAAAGTCTGGCTGGGGGGTGCCTGCCTTAAGGCTGTCGAGATACTTCGGGTTGAAGGAACAATAAATCCGAAAGGCCCATATGGAGGCAAGTCCGGTGGCAAGCATCGGCCCCTGACTGAGATATCCAAGGCCTACGTAGAAAAATTCGGGATTCCCTATGGCTCCTGGTAACGCAAAAGCATCTCGGTATTTGTACGCTCCACGTAGTCATTGCATCCAGGTGATGGGTGTTTAAATCCCCTCCATCCTTTCGGATGTTTCCTGCGCAAAGTCGAGCAATCCATGAACTATGCGCACGTCACATTTACCGTTAACCTTTGATCGTCACCGAAAGCTCGGTGAGCGGATGTGCAAGTCCGAAGTCGGGAGCGAATTTTTATTAACTCCAAGGATTTCAGCAATGAACAAGACAACAGCCAACAATCCCAAAAACGAAGCCACATCCCCCTACGAATCTCTGGATTCGAAAAAGCTCCACGAAGCCGCCGAACGCGCCCTCGATCACCATCTCGTCCCACCTAACCAGACACCACCTAAACGCAGCGGCCAACTCTTCAGCGTCTGCCCAGACATCAACACCGAAGCACTCCTGGCCAATGCTTCAGAAGACCTGCTGTCCATCAGCGCCATCGCCGCCGACCTCGCCGACGATGTGGACGGCTCACGCCGCTCTGTAGCCTTGGCGCTCAGCCGCATGGCTGACGGGGTGCATCTGTTGATTGAGCGAGCGCTTGATCATCTGGATGAGCCGGATATGGCGGCGATACTCGCCAGACAACAGCGTCGAGCCTGCTGACTCACCAAGCAGTAAACAACCCCGACTGGCGTGTTCCTGCCCATCGGGGTTTTTTCGTCACCGCACTGCATCACGCAGCGGAAAGCCCCTCGCAACACCACTGCTACTTCCCCGTTTCCGACTCACACGTAGGACGCATCTGATTTGCTCTCTCGGATCTTAAATGCCTCTCTGCCTCAGCACTTCGCACAAGCACAATTCAATGCTGAGTCGGTGAGCATTTCGCTCATGACAGCGCGCCATCCGTTTGGATAACAAGTCCACTCGCGATAGAGGGGTAAGGATTTGACTATTTGGCACAATAAACAAACAGCAGTTGCTTTCAGGTGCTGCTTAGTCGCCATGCTCACACTCGTCGCTAGCTTCCCTGTTCGCGCTGAATTTTCATGCAGCAAGCCCAGCTGCAAAATAGCTGACAATCCCCTTCAGTTATCGGGAACAACTGTAGTCGGGTTGATCTATACGGTACTCGCGCCGTTCATTTTGACCTCAGAAGCCACTACGGATGGCTTCTCGAAACACTACACCCAGGCAGTGAAAGACGACGCCGCCGCTTACATCGCTACCGATGGCGATTTCAACGGCCCAATGCTTGAATCCGCATGGCGGGCTTACCTGGAGCAGCACGCTCATCTTCAGCCAAGCAAAAAAGAGTTTGCCTACAGGGTGCTCGCGATCAATTCATGAAACAGCAAATCCTCCGGGAGCGAACCTGCTCGCTCCCACATGAAAGCATCGGTATAGTGCCGCCCCTCTTCGCATGAGCGGTCGTCGGTAGCGAGACCTCACCCATGCGAAACCCGAACTAATAACAAACCCGCGATATGAAACCGGGACGAACTCTTCGCCTCGCCTGTTGTGCCGTGCGCCAACGGGTGTAACGCGATGTGTCTGTTCTGGTGTGCATTTGCCTACACAAAAAACAGCGAGGAATAATCCATGCTCGAAGTCATTAACGACTTCCTCTCAGGGAAAGTACTGATCGTGCTCATTGTCGGGCTCGGTAGCTACTTCACGATCCGCTCGCGTTTCGTTCAATTGCGTCACTTCTTCCACATGTTCGCGGTGTTCCGCGACAGCCTCAAAAGCAGCGCCGGGCAACTCAGTTCGTTCCAGGCGTTGATGCTCAGCCTCGCCGGCCGCGTCGGTGCGGGCAACATTGCCGGTGTCGGCATTGCCGTGACCCTCGGCGGGCCCGGTGCGGTGTTCTGGATGTGGGTGACCGCGCTGGTCGGCATGTCCAGCAGCTTCTTCGAATGCTCCCTCGGCCAGCTCTACAAGCGCTGCGATTCCGAAGGCCAGTTCCGTGGCGGCCCGTCCTATTACATCCAGCACGGTTTGCAAAAACGCTGGTTGGGGATGCTCATGGCGTTCCTGTTGCTGGTGACTTTCGGGTTCGCCTTCAACGGCCTGCAAGCCCACGCCGTGACCCACTCGTTGAACAACGCGTTCGGTCTGGACACGACCTACACCGGCATCGGCCTGGCCGTGCTGTTGGGCCTGGTGTTCGTCGGCGGGATCAAGCGTATCGCCAAGGTCGCAGACCTGTTGGTGCCGGTGAAAACCCTGGTGTACATCGGCGTGACGATCTACGTGATCGTGCTGCAATTCGACCAAGTGCCGGGCATGCTGATGACCATCGTCAAGAGCGCCTTCGGTCTCGACCAGGCCTTCGGCGGGCTGATCGGCAGCGCGATTGTCATGGGCGTGAAGCGTGGCGTGTTCGCCAACGAAGCGGGCCTGGGCAGTGCGCCGAACGTGGCAGCGGTTGCAGCGGTCGAGCACCCGGTGGCGCAAGGCGTGGTGCAGGCGTTCAGCGTGTTCCTCGATACCTTCGTGATCTGCACCTGCACCGCGTTGCTGATTCTGCTCTCGGGTTTCTACACCCCGGGCTTCGAAGGCGATGGCATTGCCCTGACCCAGAACTCGCTGGCCGCCGTGGTCGGTGACTGGGGCCGGATGTTCATTTCCGTGGCGCTGGCGTTGTTCGTGTTCACCTCGATCCTCTACAACTACTACCTGGGCGAGAGCAACCTGCGCTTTTTGATCGGTGAAAACCGCAAGGCGTTGATGGGCTACCGCGCGCTGGTGCTGGTGCTGATTTTCTGGGGCGCCATCGAGAACCTCGGCACCGTGTTTGCCTTCGCCGACATCACCATGACCCTGCTCGCGTTCGTGAACCTGATCGCGCTGTTCCTGCTGTTCAAGGTCGGCATGCGCATCCTGCGTGACTACGATGACCAGCGTGCCGCCGGGATCAAGACGCCAGTGTTCGACTCCGCCAAGTTTCCGGACCTGGATCTGGATCGTCAGGCCTGGCCGGCGAACCCACCGGCCGCTCCTCAGGCGCAAGCTGAGTTGCACGGTGTGACCGCAGCGCAACGCTGATCGGTAAACGACAGGCGCATCCTCCGCGCCTGTCAGTTAAAGTTCGAAAAACTGTGGGATCGAGCTTGCTCGCGATAGCGCACTGTCAGGCAACATAGCGATGTCTGTCCTACCGCTATCGCGAGCAAGCTCGCTCCCACAGGAACTCATAGTTCCGGAGACCCTCCATGAATTCCTCGACCTACCCTGCCGCCCAGCACGTCATGGTGCTCTACACCGGTGGCACCATCGGCATGCAGGCCAGCGCCAATGGCCTGGCCCCGGCGTCCGGTTTTGAAGCACGGATGCGCGAATACCTGAACAGCCAGCCGGAGCTGGTGGTGCCGCAATGGCGCTTCCGCGAGATGTCGCCACTGATCGACAGCGCCAACATGACGCCGACGTATTGGCAGCAACTGCGCGAAGCGGTGGTCGATGCGGTGGATGTGCAGGGCTGCGACAGCGTGCTGATCTTGCATGGCACCGACACCCTCGCCTACAGCGCGGCGGCGATGAGTTTTCAGCTGTTGGGGCTGCATGCCCGCGTGTGTTTTACCGGTTCGATGTTACCGGCCGGCGTGACCGACAGCGATGCCTGGGAGAACCTCGGTGGTGCGCTGGTTGCCTTAGGCCAAGGCCTGGCGCCGGGTGTGCATTTGTACTTCCACGGCGTACTGCTGGACCCGACCCGCTGCGCGAAAGTACGCAGCTTCGGTCGGCATCCGTTCAAGCGCCTGGAGCGTCAGGGCGGTGGCGTAAAGGCGACTTCGATTCCAACGCAACTGAATTACAACCAACCTAAACAATTGGCGAATGTCGCCGTGTTGCCGTTGTTTCCAGGTGTCAGCGCCGCAATCGTTGATGGCCTGCTCGACAGTGGCATTCAGGGTCTGGTGCTGGAGTGTTATGGCAGTGGCACCGGTCCGAGCGATAACCCCGAGTTTCTCGCCAGCCTCAGTCGTGCGCGAGACAGCGGTGTGGTGGTGGTCGCTGTCACGCAATGCCACGAAGGCGGCGTGGAGCTGGATGTCTACGAGGCCGGCAGTCGACTGCGTGGCGTCGGCGTGCTGTCAGGCGGCGGCATGACCCGCGAAGCGGCGTTCGGCAAGTTGCAGGCGCTGCTGGGTGCAGGGTTGCCGACTGCCGAGGTACGGCGCCTGGTCGAACTGGACCTGTGCGGCGAATTGAGCTGAGTCGCCAGCTCGAAAAACTGCTGGCGTATAAATAACTACCACCTCTGCTGATTGATGCCTCCCTAGCATGGAGTGACCCGAGACTAGTTCTCGGGCAACTCCATCATTTTGAAATGCAGGGATGCACGATGAGCACACCAGCCTTACCCTCCACGCCACAAATTCCCGCCCCCACCGAGGCCTTGATCACCCAACTCAGCGTCGGTCCCGACCTGAGGGAGGTCGCGGCCGTCCTTTTACGCCAACATTTGCAAACGCTGTATCCGGCGCTGGATATCGACCCCGCCATCACCATGCTCGGCACGCCCACGTGGACAATCTTCAACGATGAAATCGTAGCCGGCCCCACCCGGTATCAGGCGTTGACGGAAATCCTCGCCGATCAAACGGTGTCCGCCATTCCAGCCCTTTACATCGAGGGCGAACACTTTCTGGTCCAACAGCCCCTCACTGAACCCGCCATCCATTTGCCGGTGCGGATCGACGAAATCGCCAAACTCATCAATCTGCTCGCCCCGGTAATGCTCTCGGCTTTTCAGCAGCAACAGCTGGCATTCTGGAACGCAGCCAATGGCAGCGACGGTCCGCGCTGGCATGAACTCTCAAGCACCCTGCGCAATTTCTGGAATGTCGATAAGGTCCAGGGCTGGGATGACGATGATTGCAGCATGGCGCGCAACCTGTTCCGTTCCCCGGACCTTGCAAGTCGAAAGCTGGACGACGCCTATCAAAGCAAAGCCTATCTGGTGGGCATCGACCTGGTCGACGGGGAGAACGTGACACACCTGAGCGAAGTGTCGATAGCGATGCTGGTGGGCACGCACAAGGAGCGCACCATCGTCCTCACCCATTCGCTGCTCAAGGGGTATGAAAAATTCGACTCACTGGAACAGTTTGGCCTAACGCTCCCGGATCACTTGAGCACATCCGTGTCCCATCAGGAAATACAGTGGCGGCAGATAGAACCCAACGACAATTTCTTTGATTACCAGGCTTGCGCATTGATCTCGATCCAGATCAATGTCATCGGCTCCCTTGATTTCTCCGATCCCGGGCATGCCAATCCGGGTAAGCCGCTGACCGCGCCGCCGCCCGCACCCGAAACCGTCGAGACCACTTCGAAGCCAGGCCCTGATATTGAATGGTTCAAAGACGCACTGCCCGACTGGCTGAGTTCGGCACCGCTGCCGGACCTGAACAACTTTTCACGGCACTTGAAAGACCTGGCGGCGCTGCACAGCCAGAATGCCGGCAAGTCTTATCTGGACGGCATACTGCCGATCAAGCAGTACGCACTGAACGAGCTCAACGCACTGCATATGCAAAAGACCGTAGAGCATGCCGTCACGGCACAGCAGAAGGCGGACTTCGAGCTTGATTTGGCCATGATTCAGATACGCGTCCAGAGCCCTGTCATCTGGGGCACCTTTGCCGTTCCGGGCAAGATCGACAGCTACACATTCAGCATTGCCGATCTCGCCTTGCAGAACCTGATTGCGTTGCCCAATGGAAACAAGACCCTTCACTCCACCAGGGGCAAAACCCTGCCAGAGTGGTTGACCGTGAAGTATGTCGAAGGCCTTATCACCGAGGCCGATATCGGCAAGGCCTACCCGGCTTTGATAAAAAGCACACTGCTCGACGATCCAAAAGAATCCTCGCGCCGGCAAACCCTGTTTACCCAACACCTGCGAATTCAGTTACCGCTGCTTGCCTTGCAATGTCAGATCCGCGAACAGGCCGGCATCGACGCACGCGGCTACCGCTACGTTGTGGCTGCGATGGAGCCCGATGTGGATAACCGTGTCGTTGAAGGGCAAACCATCGTCATTCGCCCGCTGGCCTTTGTTCCCAAGCGTCGAAAGCATGGCTCCGAGGATGTGGTCGCCAACATGTTCGTGATCGGCCCGCTGGACCCGACAGCCGGCCCATGCCTGTTGTATCGACCGATGCTTGACGAGCCATTGACGCAATACCCCTCACCCACCAATTTGTTGTATGCCATCCAGCAATCCGCCAGCTTGCGCGAATCCGTGTTGGCCTGGCTGCCGGACAGCGCGCGCAGCGATTACGCCAATTACGTTTTCCAGGGTGCATTGCCTTCACCGTGGGCCATTGCCGAATTTCTGGTCGACCCGGAGAAGCTCACGACAATGACCGGGCCGATGATGCTGGGCAAACAGGCATTGGAGGGTGATGTGTTCGCCGCCCTGTTCAAGTCCAACACGGATGCATTGGTTGAGCTCGCGGATCGCGAGTCAGTGTCGAACGCCGAAAACCGCTGGGCCAGCTTCAGGCAGTCTGGTTGGACGCTGTTCAACACGGTGCTGCCTTTTTTGGGGCGTACGGTCGCAATCTCGGCGTGGATCTGGCAGATCATGGACCAGTTTCAACAGCTGCATGACGCGCAGGAAAAAAACGACAAGCCCGAGCAATGGGCGGCACTGACCGACCTGTTGCTCAACCTCGGCATGGCGATCACGCTCCATATCGCCACCCGAAGCACATCGGCCAAGCGCGTGACAAAACCCAACCCCACGTCTGAACCTCCCGTCACAACAGAGCCGGCAGCAAAAACAGTCAGCATCAAACAACTCGCTAAAACCACTGACAGTGAAGCGCCCAACATCCAGCAAACCCTGAACATCAGTGGCGCTGTAAATCGAACGCCCGGCAGTCTGGCAGCCACTCTGGAACGCTTCAAAATCTCACGCCCCGAAGGCCTAGGCGCCGCCAATGCCGAGGAAGGTGTTCATCGGTATCTCTATGGTCTCAACAAAAAATGGCATGCTCCGGTGGGTGCGAATTGGTTCGAGGTTTCGGTGGATGACGAAGGCACGGTCATGATCATCGACCCCAAACAGGCTGATCGCACCGGCCCGGCCTTGACCCACAACCTCAAGGGCCAATGGTTCATCGACACGCGCCTGCGTCTGCGAGGCGGCGGACCAAAGAGCCTGACGAAAATGGCCAAGGCTCAAGCCGCGCTCAAAGCCAAGGAACTGCGTACCAAACTGACGGCGTTTGAAAAACGCAAGAAAGCTGCGCAAAACGAACTGCAACAGGCCCATCAAGCGATCACCAGCGCGAGCGCAGAGACCGTTCAAGCCAAGCGCCAGCTCTACCTTCAAAAACTGGAATCTCAACAAACCGAGTACGCAGTCGCTCTTCGAGACCTCATAACGTTGCATGTGTTTTCGCCCACCGCGGACTTCCAGCAGAAGGCGCTGGGGTACCTGAGCGCCCAACTGGAACTTATCCGTGCGGGCATTGGGGAAAAGCTCATCACCTTCAGTCCCAAATTGCGCGCTGTGCTAAGCCATATCGAACGCCAAGCCGAAGCGCCACAGGAGCGCCAAATCGAAGATGCCCGGCAAATGAGCGAAATGACCCAGGACATGATCACCCGCCTGGAAAGCATTCAATCGCGATTTGCCGAGCTCAGGCCGCTGGAAAGAGAAGGCCTGCGGCTGATCCAGCAGACTCGCGAACGATTACCCGCCTACTCGCTCGATGACCTCAAGACCCTCCAGGTGACGATCGCGCGCAATCTGTGCCTTCCCGAAAGTACCGTTGCGACGCAAGCGCAAGCCTGGTCGACCATTGACCGGATTGTCGACACCGCCGACATCGCCGTGCGGGCGCTGCGCGACACGCTGGATGAGCGCAGCGTGTCGCGTCTGGACGAGCGCGTCGACAGCCTCAACGACCTGGTTGAACAGTTCAACGTCATCGACGAGCGCTTGCTGGATTTCAAGAATACGTACGCTGCACACGTCCTTGAGTCGCCGCTGGAACGGCTGCGCCAACAGCTTGAGGCGTTCAAAAACCGTGCGGTCCACGAACTGGTGCTGCTGATTGAAGAAAGGGATGCTTTACGCGCCAGGCCCACGCTGCCCGTGCAACCGCCGAGGCCCAGGAGGAAGTTCATCAGGACGCGCTACAACGGTGTTCTCATTGGCCAGCCACGTCTCACTGCGCAGGGCCTGGAGACTGATCTGGTGGATATCACGTCACCGCTCACCGACAAGGTCATTGCCACCTTCCACGAGAAAACTCCGGGCGTCTGGGTGGAACGTTTGACGAGCCCAACAACCGAACCCGCAAAGCCGGATTTGCAGATCAGCATCAACAAAGGCCAAGCGTTACTCGACGGACTAGAAGCGTTCAATACGCGCATGGCCGAACAACTGAAGCAGCCAGGACGCTCGCCTGGCGGGATCGAATACCTCTTTCATCAGCATGCGATGGAGCTTGAGCACGCCAGTAGCGCAATTGATCAAGCATTGACCGACCGCAATGTCACCGAGAGCACCACAAACTCCGCCGCGCAGGTCAATAAAGCCCTCAGTGATGCGGTGGATAGTCTCTATGAGCAGGCCACCACCAACATGCTGAGGATGACCAAGGAACAACCACCCACCCCGGCGGGGATTAAATGGCTGGTGGGCGAAAACGCACTGAGCATTGCAAAAACCATTACCCGGCGCCGCGTGAAAACCGGCAGGACGCTGTACCTGGATGAATACAAGCTCACCGATCCGAAAACCCGTGAGGTGCTCTGGTATGCGCATTTCCTGTATTCCACCTCTTGGGTTCCCGCCAAATCCTTCCTCTACGGGCGCCTGAAAACCCCGCAAGAGCAACAAATGGGACCGGCCGCCGACACCGCCACAGGTCTGTATGGAGCGCAACAGCTCGCGTACTACCGCAGCATGATCGGGCTGGAGCAGGCCAGGCAGATCTTCTTCGGGACCGAATGAGTCACCCATAGTTGTTACGTCAGTGCGCCCTCGCCAACGCGAGGGCGCCTCGATCACGGCACGTTACTTGCTCCGTCCCGTTCAAACAAAGACCGGTGCTTCCCATGCTTCACTCCCACCTCACCACGCTCAATGCTGTCTCTCTGGTGCTCAACGCTTTCAAGGACGAAGGCTTGTCCAGCGAGGCGCTGCTGGCCGGCAGCGGCATCAGTGCGGCGGATCTGAACCGCGCCGACACGCGCATCACCACCAATCAAGAGATGCAGGTTTGCGCCAACGCCGTCGCGCTCAAACGCGATATCGGCCTGGAACTGGGCCGACGGATGCACGTCTCCTGCTACGGCATTCTCGGTTACGCGCTGCTCACCAGTGCCACCTTCGGTGACGCTTTGCGGTTGGCGATGCGTTATCCGGCGTTGCTGGGAACACTTTTCGAACTGAGCCTGGAGGACGACGGCGAGCGTGTCTGGTTCGCTGCCGCCGACTACCGCGAGAGCCCGTCCATGGCGACGTTCAATGCCGAGTTCTGCCTGGTATCGCTGAAAGTCACTTGTGACGATCTGCTCGGCCATCCCCTGCCCTTGCTCGGCGCACGCTTCGAGCATGCCGCGCCCGACTACGAAGCGAGCTACGCGCAACACTTCGACTGCCCGCTGCACTTCGACGCACCAAACAATGCCTTCGCCTTCGACAGGCGCTGGCTCGATCAACCGTTGCCGCTCGCTGACGCGATTACCCATCAAACCATGGCCGAGCGATGCCGCAAGCAGAACCTCGAGTTCACCGGGCGCCAGGCGTGGCTGGGGCGTATTCGGCAGTTGCTCAGTGCGCAACTGAACGCCGCGCCAGGGCTGGAAGGCCTGGCCGAGCAGATGAATTGCTCGGCGCGCACGTTACGTCGGCACCTCAAGGATATGGGTTGCAGCTACCAAGAGTTGCTCGATGAACTGCGCTTCGAGCAGGCCAAGCAAATGCTCTGCGAAGATCAGCTGCCGATCTATCAGATTGCCGAGGCGTTGGGTTTCAGTGAGACCGCGAGTTTTCGGCATGCGTTTGTGCGGTGGAGTGGTGTGGCGCCCAGCCAATTCCGGCCACACGGATAACCCTGTGGGAGCGGGCTTGCCCGCGAAGAGGCCTGTACATCCGGCACATCTATATTGGTTGTAATGCCGCCTTCGCGGGCAAGCCCGCTCCCACAGGGTCCGCATTCCACGCGCCATGCCGGGGCCTGGCGCAATAAAAAGGGGCGAATTTCGGTCAGACTTATTGGCCATATCGATCCCCTTTTGGCCTTTCCTGCCGTTCTCCAAATCCGTCTGCGCCGCAAGACTGTGTTCAACCGAATCAGCCTGCGGAGAACAAGAAATGCTGACCATCTACTCGGACGATCACCACCTGCACCACGGCCGTTGCGAATTGATAGACGGGCAACTCAAGCCCTGCTTCGAAATGCCTTCGCGTGCCGACCACGTGCTTTCGCGGGTGCAAAAACAAAACCTCGGCCCGGTCGAAGCGCCGAAGGATTTCGGCCTCGGGCCGATCGAGCGTATTCACAGCCGCGACTATCTCGACTTCTTCAAAGGCGCCTGGGCCCGTTGGACCGAGTTCAACACCGACGGTGACTTACTGCCTTACACCTGGCCCGCGCGAACGTTGCGCCGCATCAAACCCACCAGCCTGCACGGCGAGCTCGGCTATTACAGCTTCGACGGCGGCGCGCCGATTACCGCCGGTACGTGGCAAGCGGCCTATAGCGCAGCGCAAGTTGCCTTGACCGCGCAAGCGGAAATTCAGCGCGGCGCCCGCGCGGCCTTCGCCCTGTGCCGTCCACCGGGACACCACGCTGCCGGCGACTTGATGGGCGGTTATTGCTACCTCAACAACGCCGCCATCGCCGCGCAGGCGTTCCTCGATCAGGGTCACAAGAAGGTCGCGATCCTCGACGTCGACTACCACCACGGCAACGGCACCCAATCGATTTTCTACGAGCGCAGCGACGTGCTGTTCACCTCGATTCACGGTCATCCGGAAGCCGAGTTTCCGTTCTTCCTCGGCTACGAAGATGAGCTGGGTGAAGGCGCTGGCGAAGGCTTCAACTTCAACTATCCGTTGGCTGCCGGTTCAGGTTGGGAGACCTGGAGCGCGGCGCTGGAACAGGCCTGCAAAGAGATCGAAAACTACGGTGCCGACATCGTTGTCGTGTCCCTGGGCGTCGACACGTTCAAGGACGACCCGATCTCGCAATTCAAACTCGACAGCCCGGATTACCTGGCCATGGGCAAACGCATCGCCGGTCTCGGCGTGCCGACGCTGTTCGTGATGGAAGGCGGTTACGCGGTCGAAGAAATCGGCATCAATGCCGTGAACGTTCTCGAAGGTTTCGAAAGCGCTTGATGAGGAAGTAGAAGCATGAAAAGTCTTAAGCGTTTTATGGTTCCAGCCCTGTGCGCCACGGTGCTCAGCGGCGCGGCGCACGCCGAAGAACGAACGTTGCGCGTCTACAACTGGTTCGACTACATCACCCCCAAAGCCCTGGAAGACTTCAAGGCGCAGAACACCCAGACCAAACTGATCTACGACATCTTCGACACCAACGAAGCGCTGGAGGCCAAGTTGTTGACCGGCAACTCCGGCTACGACGTGGTGGTGCCGTCCAACGTGTTCCTCGCCAAACAGATCGAAGCCGGGGTGTTCCAGCCCCTGGACCGCAGCAAGTTGCCGAACTGGAACCACCTCGATCCCAAGCTGATGAAGCTGATCGAGGCCAACGATCCGGGCAACAAATTCGCCGTGCCCTACATGTACGGCACCATCCTCATTGGCTTCAACCCGGACAAGGTCAAGGCCGCCCTCGGTGCCGATGCGCCGGTGGACAGTTGGGACCTGATCTTCAAGGAAGAGAACATCAGCAAGCTCAAGCAGTGCGGCGTCGCCCTGCTCGACTCGCCGTCGGAGATCCTGCCACTGGCCCTGCAACACCTCGGTCTGGACCCCAACAGCAAGAAGCCGGCGGACTACGCCAAGGCTGAAGCATTGTTGATGAAGATCCGCCCGTACGTGACCTACTTCCATTCGTCGAAGTACATGGCCGACATCGCCAACGGTGACATCTGCGTCGCCATCGGTTATTCCGGCAGCTTTTCGCAAGCCGCCAACCGCGCCAAGGAAGCCAAGAACGGTGTGACCGTCGACATGCGTTTGCCGAAGGAAGGTGCGCCGATCTGGTTCGACATGCTGGCGATTCCGAAGGGTGCGAAAAACACCGAAGACGCCTACACCTTCATCAACTACCTGCTGCAACCGCAGGTGATTGCGCCGGTCAGCGATTTCGTCGGTTACCCGAACCCGAACAAGGACGCCACGGAACTGGTCGATCCGGCGATCCGCAACAACCCGAACCTGTACCCGACCGACACGGCGATGAGCACGCTCTACACCCTGCAACCGTTGCCGCGCGATGCCGAACGTGCACGGACCCGCGCCTGGACCAAGATCAAGTCCGGCACCTGACACCCGTTCCGCTCTCGTCGTCATCAAGACCTGCGTTTACGCAGGTCTTTTTTTTGCTCGCGATATTTATATACCGCCAATGCCGTCCCGCCGGTCAATACCTTGCAGTGATACGCGCGCCGTACGTTCAACGGTGCCGCCTCACAAAGGATGTGACCATGACCGAAGTATCCAGCCCTCCCGTCGTACCCGAACTCCCCGCCGATCAAGACGCCCTGCTCACCCAATTGGTGGCGGGGCCATCGATCAGGGAAGTCGCCACCCATGCGCTGCAACCGGCGCTGAAAACGCTGTATCCGCAGCTGTCTATCGACCCCCGCCTGGCGATGGTGGTCACACCGACCTGGGCACTACGCGAACAGCGCGTCGTAGCCGGACCACGACACTTCGAATCACTGACCGATGCCCTGGTACGTCACGGCATTGCGCAAACACCGATGATTTACCTGGAGGGCGAGCACTACCTCACCCTGCAGCCACTGGAGCCGACACCGGCGCAGTTGCCCGTCAGCATCGAAGCCATCGGGCGTTTGCTCAATGAGTTGGCGCCGCTGCTGTTCGATGCATTTCAAGAGCAGCAGGTCGACTACTGGAACCGGCTCACCAGCCCCTCGACCCCGCGCTGGAAGGAGTTGTCCCACTCGCTGCGTGAACTGTGGAACATCGAAACCAACCCGAACTGGGAGAACGAGCAATGCGAGATGGCCCGCAATCTGTTCACCTACCCGGACAAAAACACACGCATGACGCACGACCGCTTTCGGTCTCGCGCTTGCCTGATCGACCTGGACTACAAGAACGAGAGTGTCTCGACCCACCTCAACACCCTGGATATGGCTGTCCTGATCGGAACTGTGGGCAGCCGCACGTTGATCGTCAGCCACACCATTACCCATGGTTTCCAGACCTTCGAGTCGTTGCAGAAATTGGGCGAATCCTTGCAGGCGTACACCAGCGGGCAAATACCCGGGAACACCCTGCAATGGCGCCTGATTGAACCCGAGGGTAATTTTTTCGACCATTTGGCGTGCACCTTGATCGCCCTGCAAGCGGACTCGATTGCCGCGCTGGCAAACAATCGCGAAGAAGCAAATCCCGATCTCGCCCCCCACATCAGTCGCACCACGAACGAGCTCGATCCATCGGACAATCAGGCGCCTTCGCGCTTCAACCTGGTCGAGCAGGCACTGCCAGACTGGATGGCCAGTGCTTCATCTGGCGATCTCACCGCCTACAGCCGTCATCTGATGGATCTGGCGAGCGTACAGAATAAAAACGCCGGGCAGTCCTTCCAGGACGGTATCAAACCGATCCGCGAATACGCACTGGAGCAACTGCGCGATGCCATGCTTTCCGAGCATCCCGAGGCGAAAAATTTACAGCTCGAAAACATCGAGATCGTGATCGACAGCGTCGTGGTCTGGGGCAGTTTTGCGCCGCCCGTGGGGCCGGAGCGCACCACCTTGAACCTGGTCGATCTGGCGCTGCAAAACCTGATCGCCCTGCCGTTGGGCAATAAATCCATACGCAGCACCAGCGCTACGGTGCTGCCGGCGTGGTTGACGGTCAGCTACCTGGAAACGTTGATCGTCAAGGTCGATATCGGGCAAACCTATCCGAAGCTGATCAAAAGCAAACTGCTCGACGATCCCCTTGAAAGCCTGCGCCGTCAGAATTTGTTTACCAGTCGCTTACGCGTCGAGCTGCCACTGCTGGCCTTGCAGCAAAAGATCCGCACTCAGGGTGGGATTGACGAACTGGGCTATCGCTATGTCGCTGCCGTGGTGCAGATCCTCGACGCCAAACGCTGGGTCGACGGACAGGAAATCGTCATTCGTCCGCTGGCATTCACTCCTGCCTGGCGTACAGGGGCATCCACGGATGAAGTGAACAACATGTTCGTGATCGGCCCCCGGCAGATGGACAAAGGACCGTGCCTGCTCTATCGGCCTCTGCTCGACCAGCCCTTGAGCCAATACCCGACGCCGGCCAACCTGATCTATGCCATCCGGCATTCTCCAAAGCTGCGCGAATCCGTACTCGCCTGGCTGCCCGACGAAGTTCGCGCGAATTACGCCGACTACGTGTTCACCGGAGACCTGGCTTCGGTCTGGAGTGTTTCGCAACTGCTGGCCGACCCACTGACCTCGCTGCAAATGAGCGGTCCGCTGACCTTGGGCACTCGAGTCCTCGCTACGGATTACCTCGCCAACCTGTACAAGGCCGACGTCAACGCGCTGGTCGAACTGGCACAACGGCAATCGGTGTCCAACGCGGAAAATCGCTGGGCGACTTTCAAGCAGGCAGCCTGGAAGATCCTCAATGCGGCATTGCCCTTTCTGGGCCGAACTGTCGGAACGGCGGCCTGGATCTGGCAGGTACTCGATGATCTGCAGCAGACCCTCGACACGAGCGAGGAAGGCAACGCCGAACAACGCAAAACAGCCATGACCGACCTGTTGCTGACCCTGGCCATGGTGCTCGCCCATCGCGCCAGCACACGCCGTCCGACATCCCGGGCAATTCGGGAAGAGAGACCGGCAACGCCAACGGTAGAGGTTGCGGAAAAACCGGTAGCGACACCGTTGACCCTGGTTCAACTGCCCGACATCGTCGGCGAGCCCACGGCCACACAGCACCACATTTCAGTCGCCACCGATACCGTCCTGAACCTGAGCAAAACCCTGGATCGCTTCGCGATCACCAAACCCGAAAATCTCACGTCTCCCGATAGCGCAGCGGGTATCCACCAACACCTTTATCGGCACGAAAAAAGCTACTACGCGCCCGTCGGCGAGCGCTGGTTCGAAGTAGCCGTCGAAGAAACCGGTGAAGTGTCGATCATCGATTCAGGGCCCGAGCCCCAAGGTCCTGGCCCCGCACTGATCCGCAATCAGCGCGGCGAGTGGTTCGTCGACACTCGCCTGCGTTTGCGTGGCGGAGGTTTGTCGGCCCGGCGCAAAGCGTTGAAACAGCAAAACCGTCAGCGCATCGCCGAACTCAAGAAACAGTTGAAGGACTTCAACGACCAAAGCGAAAGCGCACGCAAAGAGCTGACGGATGCTTTCAACCAGTTGAAAGCGGCCACCGACCAAACGAAGGCCGGGCTACAGCAGACATTTCTCGAAAAACTCGACCAGCGCACCAGTGACTACGCCGCCCCAATCGAGCAGCTGAATTCGTTGAACCTGCTCGATACGGTTTCCAGTTACCGCAAAGACATGGCCGAAATGCTGGGCACTCAGCTGTTTTTCAACCAGGTATGGCTCGAAGAAAAAACCCCGGCGTTCACTCAAACCCTGCGAGAGACCCTGGCCCTGCTTGAGGCTGAAGAAACGGCTGGTGCCGCCGGTGACCGTGTGACTTATCAAAAAATGGTCGACCTGACCGAAGGTGTAATCGGCAAAATCGAGTTTGCGCAATCACGTTTCCTGTCGCTGAGTCGACTGGGCAGAAGTGCCACCGAAATAGCCAGCACCTACAAGGCAAAACTGCCTGCTTTCACCCTCAACGATCTCAAAGCGCTGCAGGTCTCTCTGGCCCGCGAGGTGTGCCTCAAAGAAGGTGACACTGTCTCGCTGACCGAAGCCCGAAACGATTTAACACGCCTGCTCGACACGACCAACCTGGTAATCCAGACCTCCCAGGAACTGATGCTGGAAGGCAGCACGTGGATCGCGAAAGAACGAATCGAGGCGCTCAATGGCATGCTCGAACAGTTTGCCGCGATCGACCAGTCCTTCGAGGACTTCACTGTCAGCCACAACGACGCGGTGCTGGAGCAACCGTTCAAGCACCTGCGCTCGCGAGTCAGCGAGTTCCAGCAGGACGCCGAGGCCTATCTGGTGCAGTTGTTGCGCGAGCAACAGGCTCTGGAGCCGCGTCCCGGGCCTTCGAGGCCGACACCGGTCTCACGCAAACGGGTAGTCAAAACGCGCTTCAACGGCACGGTCGTTGGCGAAGTTCGTCCTTCGGCGCCAGGAGAACCGGTGCTGTTGGAGGTACGTGCGCCCATGACTGGCAAGGTGATCGCCACCTTTCACGAAAAAACACCTGGCGTGTGGCTTGAACGGGTGTCGGCCAGACGTCGCCGGCCGCAAGCGCAACCGCCGGCGCTCGAGGAGCAAATCATCCATGGCCGGACGATGCTCGATGATCTGGAAAACTTCATCCGCCAAACCGAAACGAGCGCAAAAAAACCAGGCCGTATCCCGGTGGAAATCGAAGAGTTGTTCCAGCACAAAGCCGATCAACTTGGCCAGGCGGCTCGATCCCTGGAACAAGCCGTATTGCGCTCGAACTTGACCGACGGCCCGGCGGATACCGCGTCAACCTTGACCAAGGAATTGACCGAGGCATGCGAGCGACTGTACGCCGAAGGTAACCGGATACGCATCGAGATGACCAAGGACCAACCGCCCACCGCGGCTCGTGTCCAATGGCTGTTGAGCAAAGAGGAAATCGATATTGCGCGCACCGGCGAGCGACGTCGCCTGAAGGGCCCGCGCAAGGACTATCTGCAAGAGTATGAAATTCGTGAGCGCCGCACGCAGAAAACACTGTGGTACGCCCACTTCCACTACACCAGCCTGGATGCGCCGGCCGACGCATTCACCGCCGCGCATTTGAAACTGCGTGAACAACGGCTACTGGCAGGTGCATTCGACCTGCGCTCGGCCACGACCAACCCGCAGGTGATCGCAATCTATCGCAGCGAAATCAGCCCGCAACTGGCGCGCACGCTGTTCTTCGCCCAAGCCTGAACCGTCAAAAAGGAAAATGACGATGATTGAACATCCCCACACTACCGAGCCACCGGTCCTATTGAAAAAAAGCCTGGTCGTCCATCAGACGAGCCAGGGGCCTACCGTCGATGAAGTCGCTTCTCAAATGCTGCGCCAGGGCCTCAAAGCGCTGTATCCCGAACGCGATATCGACCCCGAACACACGATGCTCGCCACACCTCAATGGCAATGGCTGGATGGTTCGCTCGTGGCCATGCCCACGCGATTTGAATCGCTGACTCAAGTGCTGGTGCGTCAGTTCTTCACCTCCACCCACGCCAACTATCTGGAGGGCGAACACTTCCTGACGCTGCACCCGCAGGCCACGCCGGTTGTGCATCTGGACATCGATATCGAGGCCATCGCCAGGTTGCTCAACGATTGCACACCTTTGCTCTTCGTTGCCTTTAGAGAACGCCAACTGGCCTTCTGGAACGATACCGGACACCAGACCCCTCGCTGGCAAGAACTGTCGCAAGCGCTGCGCAAAACCCTCGATGTTCAACACGTCGACGGCTGGGATGGCGACCAGTGCCATGTGGCCCGGGCGGTTTCACTCCACTCGGACAAACTGGAACGGCAAAAAAATGCACCGACGATGTCAGGCATCAAGGCCAGCCTGATTGATATCGACACTGTCGACGCTGAAGGGACAAAACAACACCTGGTCCTCGGTGGCGCCGCGGTACTCACCGGGCGCTACAAACAACGCGATCTGGTGATGATGTACACCGTGGAAAGTGGCTATGAATCGTTCGATTCGCTGGAGTCATTGGGTAAGTCGTTACCGGAGCGCATCGAGGAACAACTGGCCGGTCGAAAATTGCAGTGGCAGTTATTCGAGCCCGACGGTGATTTTTTCGACCATATGGCCTGGGCCCTGATTACCACCCAACTGGACGCGATCGCGGCGATCACCCGCGAAAGCCTCGCTGCTGATGCGGATGACAGTACCGGGCTTCCCGCTCTCCCTGAACACACAACCGTTCAAGAGAAAAACACCCGCAACGATCTGGAGAATTCAATACCCGACTGGCTGCTCGACGCGTCGGCCGCTGATCTGGATCAGTACAGCCGGTCCGTCAACGCATTGGGCAAACTGTACAAGCAGGCCAACAAAGATCTTTTCCAGATTCCTTCGATCGATGCCTTCGCCGGGCAGCGCATGCGCGAAGCGATTTTTACTGACAAGAAATCTGCCGCCGGGCTTCCTCTGGATAACCTTGAGATCACGATCACCAACAGTTTTGAATCCGGCGGACTGACGCTGCCCAACCCTCTCGACATTCACACCGAAACCCTGGGCGAGTACGCCTTGCAAAACGTCGCGCCGTACCAGGCAACCATCCGATTCAATCCGCCGCAACCTGTCCCCGATTGGCTAGACGTGGCCTATCTGACGAAAACCGCGAGCGAGGTCAATGTTGGCCAGAAGTATCCCCAACTGATCAAGGACAAGCTGATCGATGATTCGGTGCAGGCCCGCCTGCAAGAGCAGTTCTACATCAGCCAGTTGCACGCGCTGCTGCCGCTGATTGCCCTGGAGTGCAAGGTCCGCCACATCGGCGGCGTGGATGAGTTGGGTTGTCGCTACATTCGCGAGTGGCTCAAACCGACACCCGGCCACCCGCAACCGGTGGTCATCCGCCCCTTGTGCTTCGTCCACGCCGGGAACACTGAGGGCGACATCGTGGCCAACATGTTCATCATCAGCCCGCGCCACCCTGACGCCGGGCCTTGCCTGCTCTATCGTCCGCTGCTCGAACAGCCGTTGCTGCAATTTCCCTCACCGCAAAACCTGCTGTACGCCCTGCATCAACCGGGCGAGTTGAGGGACTCGGTGCTGGCATGGCTGCCTGACTCGAGCACCAGCTTCAAATACGCCCAATACATATTCCCCGTCGGCCTTCCCAGCCCATGGCTGGGGGCACAGTTACTCGCCGAACCCTGGACTGGGGTGGACTGGGCCGGGCCGGTCGAGTTGTCATCAACGGAGCTGAGTGGCGATGTTTTCGCCGCCCTGTTCCAGACCCATGCCAAGACCATGGCCGAACTCGCCGATCGCCAATCACAATCCAATGCGGAACGACGCTGGGCATTGCTGCGCGACAGCGGCTGGGCACTGTTCAACGTCGCTGCGAATTTTCTCAGCGGACCGGCGGGCGCCGCAGTCTGGGTCTGGCAAAGCATCAATGAAGTCGAGCAAGCCGTGGATGCCCAACAGCACGGCGACAAGTTCACGGAATGGAGCGCGGTCGGGGATTTGCTGCTGACCCTGGGCATCCTCCTCGCCCACCACGCCGCCGTACGGCGCAAGACCGGCCGGCGTCAGGTTGCACCAATAACCGACAGCGTGCCGACCCTGACAGACAGCGCTCCGGTCAAACCTGCAACGCCCACAGTGACACTGCTCCCGATACCATTGACCGGTGAGCTGCCGTCGAGTCATTACTCCTCACTTGAGGCCAATGGCTCCGTACCCCATCGATCCGCCACTGCACTGGCCGAGTATCTGCAGAACCTGACAGTACCGGCGCTCGATCTGAAAGGCCCAACGCTGGAAACCCTCATGCGCGACACCGCGCCTCTTTATCGCCTGGAAGGCAAGACCTACGCTCACGTCGGCGAGCGCTGGTTCCGGGTGGAGGAAAACGACGATCAACAGATCCAGATCGTGTACCCGGATACGCCCTCGAAAACCGGCCCACTGCTGATCCACAACAAACAAGGCCAATGGTTTGTGGACACGCGGCTGCGTCTGCGTGGCGGCGCAGGTGGCCAGAGCCTGCAAAGCCAACTCAAAGCGCAACGCAAGGAAAAGGCGCAACAGCTAAAACAGCTGACCATGGTTCTGCAAACCTTCAAGCGTCAGGAAGCGGCCGGTGCGGCCAAACTGAAGCAGACCCTGGAAGCCATGACGGGCATCACCGGGCCGGCACTCGAGGAAGCGAACCAGCGTTACCTCATTCAGGTGGAAACGCTGGTTGGTGAGTACGACCAGGCGTTGAAAAATCTGCAGCAATGGCGTCTCAAGGGTGGGAGCGCAGGCTATTTCGATGATCTGCGAGCCATGACCACCCAGTTGCAGAAAAATCTCAGTCTGTGGTTCTTGCTCAAACGCAACACCTACGCAAAGCTCACCCGGCAGCTCGCCGGCAATACCATCATTCAATCCAACGCCGAACTGCAGCAACACAGACAGGGTGTCAGAGAGGTATTGGCGCTGAGCCAGGAAATGATTACTCGGCTGCAACTGTCCCAGACTTCGCTGATACCGCTGGAAGTCCTCGGGGGTGCCGGCATGGCCAGCGCGCAACGTATGCGCCAACTGCTCCCGGCGTTCAACGAGTGGGACTTGAAATCCAACGAGATCGGCATGTCCCATGAAATGTGCCTGCGCAGCACTGACAACGCGCAAGCAAATCCGGCGCGTGACCCAGTGGGTACGTTGATCATCGAGGCGGCGACCGCTACCCACCGTCAGGCCGCGATGATCAGAAGCCCAAACAGCGATGAATCTGTAGCACTTCGCATCGAAAGCCTGAGCAGGCTGATCGATGTCTATGCTGACACCGATCAGCGTCTCGCAGATCTTCCCGGCGAATATCCCGAGCACGTAGAGCCAACGGAACTGGAGCGGGTGCGCGGCTTGATCGGTGAGTTCCGGCAACTGGCTCAGGAACAACTGAGTCTGCTGTTGCCCGAGAGCGCGAGCATCGCCCCGCCTGAGACGCCAAAACCCGCTATTGCCGGCCCTTCACGCCCAACAGGTAAAGTCACCAAGAGTCGCCCCCGTGATCCGGCGCCTGCCAAGGCGTCGACATCCGAGGAACCGGCCCTCGACCAGATGCGCCCTGTCGCGCCGCACACCATCCCCGTGCGAGCGCTGGACGACATCGACACGATTGCCAGTGCTTTGACACTGAATGAGGACGTCGATGGTTTCATTACGCGCACGCGCAAAGACGCCTTCAAACCCAATCGTATCCCTGCGGACATGCAAGACTTGTTCGATCAACAAGCCCGGCGTCTGGAGCAAGTCGCGATCAATGTCGACCAGGCCACGACGCGTATGCGTGCGGCCGGCGGGACGCCGCTTCCGGTGGGCAACCTGAGTGCGGAACTCAATGAGGCCGCCACTCGGTTACGCGCCCAGGGAGTCATGATTAGAGCGAGTCTGCTCAAGGAGCGCCAACCCCGGCAGGCCTATTTGCAATGGTTGCTGGACAACGGCCAGGTCCGTATCGACAGGAACGAACAGGGTCGGATCAGAACCAAACAGCGCAGGGATTACTTTCAGGAGTATCGGATTCTCGACAGTGGCAACAAAGATCAGCCGCTGTGGCTGGCGCACTTTCACTACGATTCGCTGGACGCACCGCCGGAGCGGTTTACCGCCGCGCACCTGAAAATTGCCGACGCTCATCTGCAGACTTTCACCGCCGAACGTCGCCAGGCACTGACTACCCTGGCACCCATCGACTATGTGCTGCGGCGCATCAGCGATTCGGCGTTGTTCTTGAATCTCGAACCTAAGCGCTAATGCCTGGACGGGCGGACTGACAACCCGCCCGCTTCATCGGTCCCGCCACACCGCACGTAACCGTTGCAGCGCTGCCTCGATGGCTTGTTCGGGCACCGCTGCAAACCCCAGTACCAACCCCGCTCGTTGATCCATCGGCGTCGTGGAATCGGGCAGCCAATAGCTGCTCAAGCCGTTGATTTCGACATCGACGCTGCTCGCCAGGTCGATCAGTTCACGTTCACGTGCCACGTTGTCGACCGGCACGGTCATGTGCAGTCCGGCGGCGACGGTGGGTAACGAACCGACACCCGGAACATCGGCAGGCCAACCATTGAGCAACGTATTGCGCCGGCTCAACGCCGCACGCCGCATGCGCCGGATGTGCCGCTGAAAATGCCCGGCGGCCATGAACTCCGCCATCACCGCTTGAGTGCTGACCTCGGAATGCCGCACATCCACCGCGCGCCGTTGCGCAAACGCCTGCACCAACCCCGGTGGCAACACCAGATAACCGAGACGCAACGCCGGAAACGCCACTTTGCCGAAGGTGCCGACATAGAGCACCCGACCTTGTCGATCCAATGCCGCCAAAGGCGCCAGCGGCGCACCGCTGTAGCGATATTCACCGTCGTAATCGTCCTCGACGATCCAGCCCTGATTCCGCTCGGCCCAGGCCAGCAGCTCCAGGCGTCGCGCCAGACTCATCACCACACCGGTGGGATACTGGTGTGACGGCGTCACGTAGGTCAGCCGACAATTACCGAGCCTTGCAAGCTCACCGCAGTTGATTCCCTCACTGTCCACCGCCACGCCATGCAATCTCGCACCCGCCACCGCGAACGCATGACCGGCCGCCCGATACCCCGGATTTTCAATTGCCACCCCATCGCCGGGCTCGACCAGCAACTGTGCACAAAGGCTTATTCCCTGCTGTGCGCCACTGGTGATCACAATTTGTTCAGCGGTGCACTGCATGCCCCTCGAACTGCGCAGATACGCAGCAATCATCCCGCGCAAGCGCGCATCGCCGGCAGGGTCGCCGTAACACAGCTGCTGCAAATCCGGTTTGCGCCAGAAAGCCGCATTCAGCTTGGCCCAGACCTCGAACGGAAACAGATCAAACGCCGGAACACCGACCCGAAAAGCCCGCGGCGGGCCACTTGGCGGACTAGGTAAATGATTGTTTTTGACCCGTGCCAAAGGATCACTGTGGATAACTTTGCTGGATGGATCCACAGGTAAATCGAGCCAATTTGTGGATAAGGCTGTGGGTAACCCTGTTGAAAAGCCTGTGGATACTTTTGTGGATAGTTTTTTCGCCGGCAACGCGGCTTGAGGCAATTGCGCTACGTAAGTGCCATCGCCAACCCGCCCCTCAATGAAGCCTTCGGCGTATAGCTGATCGTAGGCCCGCACTACGCTGTTACGGGAAATCGCCAGTGCTGCGGCCAGGTCACGACTGGCCGGTAATCGCGTGCCGCTGGCCAGTCGTCCGTCGAGGACACGAAGCCGTAATGCCTGATACAGCTGGCGACTCAGACCCTGACGACGATCGAGTTCGATACCGGCCGGATTGAACGACAGGGAAAGCGGCGTATCCGTCATGGCAATGGACCTATGAAATTGGTCGTTAATGGCTCTTACAACAGACCAATAGCCTGCCTAGGATGCATACATTCGCCAAGGGAAATATTTCCATGTACACGCCACGCGCTTTTGCCATCGACGAGTTGTCCCAACTGCATGAACTGATCCTCGCCACACGTCTCGCCATATTGGTGACCCACGGCGAAAGCGGCCTGCAAGCCAGTCATGTGCCGGTGCTGCTGCATTGCGAACAAGGCTCGAACGGCACGTTGTACGGACATCTGGCCAAAGCCAATCCACAGTGGAAAGACCTGCGCGACGGCGCCGAAGCCCTGCTGATTTTTGCCGGTGCCGACGCGTACGTCAGCCCTGGTTTCTACCCGAGCAAGGCCGAACACGGCAAAGTCGTGCCCACCTGGAACTACGTCGCCGTACACGCCTATGGCCGCGCCGAAACCTTCAGCGATGGCGGGCGGCTGCTCGACATCGTCAGCACCCTCACCGACCGTCATGAAGCGGGCCGCGCGCAACCGTGGTCAGTGGCCGATGCACCCGCCGATTACATCGACGGCATGCTCAAGGCCATCGTCGGCTTCGCCATTCCCATCGACCGTCTGGAAGGCAAGCGCAAGCTCAGCCAGAACCGCAGCGCCGCCGACATCGCCGGCGTGCGCGAAGGCCTGGCCGCCAGCCCCGACCTCAACGACCAAACCCTCGCCCAATTGATGCGCTAAGGAATGAACATGAGTCAGATCGAGATCCGCCAGGTCAACGCCGACGACCACGCCGCGTGGCTGCCGCTATGGCAGGCCTACCTGCGCTTCTACAACACCGAACTGCCTGACACCGTCAGCCAAAGCACCTGGCAGCGCATCCTCGCCCCGAGCGAGCCAACCCACGCCGCCCTGGCCTGGGCTGATGGTAAAGCGGTAGGCATGGTGCATTTCATCTACCATCGTTCGAACTGGGCCATCGAAAACTCCTGCTACCTGCAGGACTTGCTGGTAGTGCCGGAAACTCGCGGCACCGGCGTCGGCCGCAAACTGATCGAATTCGTCTACAGCACCGCCAAGGCCGACGGTTGCAACAAAGTCCACTGGTTGACCCACGAAACCAACGCCACTGCGATCCAGCTCTACGAGCGCATCGCCGAGCGCCCAGGTTTCATCCAGTTTCGCAAAGCCATTTAAGGTTCAAGGAGAACAACATGTCGACTTCACTCGCAGACTGGAAAGGCGTCCCGGCCCCCACGACACAACTGATCGAAGGGCGTTTCATCCGCCTGGAAAGACTCGACCCGGCACGCCATGGCGACGACTTGTTCAACGCCCTGCAAGGCCCCGGCGCCGACCCGAAACTCTGGGACTATTTGCCCTACGGCCCCTTCCCCGAGCGCAGCGCCTTCAATGACTGGCTGAACAACCACGCCGCCGCCAGCGATCCGTACTTCTTCAGCGTGATCGACCGCGCCAGCGGCGAGGTGCAGGGCATCCTCAGCCTGATGTCGATCGTCCCGGCCCAGGGCCGCATCGAAATCGGCCACGTGACCTTCGGCGCGCCGATGCAACGCTCACCGAAAAGCACCGAGGCGGTTTACCTGCTGGCCAAGGAATCCTTCGCCCTCGGCTATCGTCGCCTGGAGTGGAAGTGCAACAACGGCAACGCCCGCTCCAAATACGCAGCCGAGCGCCTGGGCTTCAGCTTTGAAGGCGTATTCCGCCAGCACATGGTGGTCAAGGGCCAGAACCGGGATACAGCGTGGTACTCGATTCTCGACTCGGAGTGGCCGGCGATTGGCGCAGGGTTTGAGAAGTGGTTGAGCGATGAGAACCAGACGGGTTCGGGGCAGGTGAAGTCGTTGGTGGAGTGTCGGGGCTGACCATTTGCGCAAAGTGCGGGACGAGGAATTTTTCTCCTTCGTTTCAACAGTGCGGATTCAGCTGATATCGCGCCGAATCCGCACCACACCCATTTTCAATCCAAAGGGACGAAATACTGCGTTCAATGACTTGAGCGTCTGGTTACCTTCTCCATGTTCGATATGCACCAGCGTGCGCACCGAAATTTTGCACATCTTGGCAAACTGGGTCTGGTGCAGACCGGTGACTTCCACGCGCAAGCGTCGAACGGCGTCCCCGATTTCAATGGTTCCTTCGGCCAATCCTTCTTGAATGCTTTCTATGAGCAGCGCGCGGGCGTCGATTGTAATGGTCATTTCAGGCCCCAGTTTTTCAATCGCTGCTCGAGGTTTCGCAAAGCGATCCCTGGATGATTCATAGTGGCATCAGGAAGACCATCAGCGGCGAGAATGTCCGGCAAGGCCAACAAGCGACTGGCATCGTCTCGCAGGCGTTCAAACAGGATTTGTGGATCCTCGAGCTCCGCCAATACATTACAGACTTCACGCCATTTCACTTCACCCGCCACTTCCAGCTCCCTCGGCCACTTAGTAGTTCGCGTGATGCCCTCATCGTCCATCACCATCGGTGCCAGATCGTAGATCGGTGCCAAGCGGAACGAGTCACTGCCGCGAATGATTGAAGTATTGCGACCGTGGTTGTCTGAGTTGCCAAGGATCTTGTTGAGCAAATCGCGACGCAGGTAATCGGAGAGCAATTCGGATATCTGATGTGTCTGTCCGGCCTGTGTCCAAAGGCGTGCAAGCAATTGGATAACGTCAAGATGACTCATGTAACTGCCAGGGATAGTCACCCCGGCCAGGGAGTAGATGGATTCCACCGCAATGCGCTCAACCCCCTGAGGGGTGACATTGCGATCAAAGCGTTTCATCCACAGGCTAGGTTTGCTCGCCTCTTCCAATGCGAGCCCATCCACAGCAACAGTCTCGATACCCAAGGCATGCAGTGCCTTGTAGTAATGAAACTCGCTTTTAAGAATGATCTGGTCAGTTTCGGCGGCCCGGTTGCGAGCAAACTTCACAAACCAATGTTGCTCGACTTCACCGTCGCTCAAAACCGCATCCGGATACAACAATCCGTCCCGTGCTTGCGCCATGAGCAATTTTGGAGCTTCACCTCCCGCTCCCGTCGCGCCCCCTATGGCTGCGCCCTGCTCATAGGCGTATTCCAGAAAAGTATTGTCGCGAGTGATCACTTCCTCACGACGAAATCCCATTGCCGGTCGTTCATCTATGGTTTCAGCCGACTCCTTGATACGCATGTTGCCGACAGGAGCTGGAGTGCTCCGACCCAGTAGAAACAGATCGACGCTGACGCCTTCGGGTTTGTCCTGCCCCACCCGCGCCATGAGAAAACGCTTGGCGGCGCCCGCCGGCGCAATATCGTGCAAGAAAGCCGGAGCCTTTTTCAGTGAGGCACCATCCCAGCTAAGCGGCATTCTGGCGCTCACCGCTTTGCAAAAAGGTGACTCGATGAAATCAAGATTGTTGGCTACATAGCCTGTTTTGTAACCAAACCGACAGGGCCCTTCAAAACCTTTCTCCGGATCAGCAAAAACCAGAGTCATTGCGTCCAGCCAGTTTCCAGACTCATAGACTTGCAGCGTCAACGTATACATAAGCAACCTGCAATTTAATGCTTATCAGAGCCAAAGAATAATTATCTACATGCAATATAGTGCAGTTTCGTCGAAATCACATACCAGATTTACGCATTAAAATGCAGATACGACCCAAGCAATAAAGCATGTATGCATTAAAGTGCAGATAAACACTCAACGGACAGGCATCAATCTGTCCGCAACGATGTCGCCTTCAATGACTTCGCCATCACGAGAAACGGTCGTGGCTAGCCGCAATCGTCCGATTCTGGTGTAAGAAAAAGCGTCAGTCCGAAACCGATAAATACAGCCGTCCTGGTGCGGCTGTCTTTTATTCCTCACAATCTTGCGACACCCCCTGCAACGTCGCCAGATGCGCCTGACATCGTGTTTGCAGCACCCATTTTAGAGTTTGGTCTCCTGTCAAAAGAGGCCAAAATCGATGCCCGCTCAACACAAATACCGACCACAAAAACTCGCCTTGGCGATTGCATTTGCCTTGGCTTTTACAGAGTTTGCACAGGCCCAAGAGCCCGTGACGGAACCAGCCCCTCCCACCAACAAATCGGCGCAGACGCTGATCAAAGAGCTCGACGCTTTCGCTAAAACCGCCACGTCACACTCCATCAAAACCACAGAAGACTGGGGCAAGTTTGAACTCGGCGATGCCGATGAAGTGGTCAGGGTACTGACCCCGCAAGCGTTCAATGGGGTTTTGGATGGCGGCGCTGGTGAAAACCTCATGCAACTCGACGCTGCCAAAGGGGGAACGCTTGGCGAAAGTCGTCAATTCCAGCGACTGGATGTAAAGAAAGGCGCTTGGACGCTGACCGGTTCCGGCGACTTCAGTACGGGTGCTCTGGTTCGTGCAAAAGCGGCGCTGAACAATGAAGGACATATCGCCGGCGATGCATGGGTCCAGGGTAGCCTGAGCAATTCGGGGAGCATCGACGGTCGTGTCGACATCTACGAACAAGCAACCTTCAGTGGTCGCGGAAGCGTGGGCGCCCTCAATGTAATGGGCCACATGCTCGTCAATCGGGCGCAAGGTGCACCCAATGTCAAAGGCGACATGGACCTGGCGGAAACGGCGGTATTGTCCTATGAAGTCCACTCGGATGGTTCGAGCGAAACTATTAAGGTCGACGGCACTGCCAGGCTCGGAAATGCGACTTTGAAAGTGGTCGGTGTGGGCGATGATTTTCCGCAGACCAGCGAGTACACCATCATTGACGCGGGCAAGGTTGAGGGCGAGTTCGGTCATGTCGAAAGCAACCTGGCATTCATGGACGCGAAGGCAGAGAGCAAAGAAAAGACGGTGGTACTGACCTACTCCCGCAACAAAGTACCGCTCAAAGTATTCGCACCTGATAAAAACGCTGAAAACTTCATCGACAGTCTTGAAGAACTTGAAACTGCTCATACGGAGCAGAGCCCATCCCAACCCCCAAATGCCGCCGTCACCGCCCTCCTCGGAGCCAGCACCACAACAGCTCCCTGGATCATCGAGATACTGACCGGCGACAGCAACGCCAACCTCGCCAAAACCACGTTGAACAGCGTCACCCCTGTGAGCACCAGCATGCTCTCGGCCATGCGCCAATTGGACAGCGCAGGAATCTCCGGCAATCAGAACAACGCTCCCCGTCTGGCCGCTGGCAGTAAAGATAACGGGCGGGTCTGGCTACAAGCGTTGGGCCATGGAGGGAAGCTTGATCGCGACTTTCAGGACCTGAAATATTCTACTGAAGGCTTGGTATTGGGCGCTGACTGGGGCGTCGGTGAGCATTGGCATCTGGGCATGATCGGCGGCAAATCGTCGACTCGTATGGACAGTCGCCAGCTCGACGGCGACCTCGACAGCTGGCACCTGGGCGCCTACGCCCTGCGCCAGAGCGGCCCGGTAGCGCTGCGGCTGGGTGCGACGTTCAGCAACCACGACGGCAGCAACAAACGTGAAGTCAGCTTCTATGGGTTCAGCGACCGCCCGAAAGGTCGTTACGACGCCAATACACAGCAAGCCTTCGCCGAGGTCGGCTACAACCTTGGACGCGGCAACATCAGCTTCGAGCCATTCGCCAGCGTTGGCTACCAACGCTACCAGCGCGACAGCTTCACCGAAAAGGGCGGCGCGGCGGCACTGAAAGTTCACGGGCAAAGTAACGAGAATCTGAACAGCACGTTCGGGCTGCGTCTGGCGCAAATCAATGGACTGGATAACGGCATGCAACTGACACCGCGTTTCAGCGCAGGCTGGAAACACACCTACGGCGAACTCGACAGTTACACCCGCCAACGCCTGGTGACGGGCGGTCGCGACTACACCGTCTACGGCGCGCCGCTGGATCGTGACAGTTTGCTGATCGATGCGGGACTCGACCTTCGGGTATCGGCCAATAACACCTTGGGTGTCGGCCTCAACGGCGAAGCCGGCAGTGACGGCCGTAGCTACGGCGTAACGGGGCAATGGCGGATGGCGTTCTGATCATCAACTGACTCAACATAAAACCTGTAGGGGTGAGCCTGCTCGCGATTGCGGAGTGTCAGGCAACATTTACATCAACTGACACTCCGCCATCGTGAGCAAGCTCGGCTCCTACAAGTTCTGCGTCACTCAAAAAAACGCAAAAAAAAGGGGAGCACATGCCCCCCCGAGGTTTAAAGCGTTGTATCGAGGCTGTTAATTCAGCCTTCGATCTCGATCAGGATTTCGCCCGGGTTCACCCGGTCGCCCTTGGCCACGTGAATGGCGGTGACTTTACCGGCGATGGCTGCCTGGACTTCGGTTTCCATCTTCATCGCTTCGGTGATCAGCACGGCTTGGCCCGCCTTGACGGTGTCGCCTTCCTTGACCAGGACATCGACGATGTTGCCCGGCATGGTGGTGCTGACATGGCCCGGCCCGGTGGCTTGTTTGCGCTTGCTGCTGCCGCCGCTGACGAATTCGTTGAGCGGTTCGAACACCACTTCTTCCGGCATGCCGTCGATGGACAGGTAGAAGTGACGCTTGCCTTCAGCCTTGACGCCGACACCGGTGATGTCGACGCGGTAGGTTTCGCCGTGAACGTCGATGACGAACTCGGTTGGTACGCCTTCGCCGCCAGCCGAGGCCACTTTGCCGGCTTCCGGAATCGGCAACAGCACTTCAGGTGTCAGGGTGCCGGCAGCGCGTTCTTCAAGGAACTTGCGGCCGATGTCCGGGAACATGGCGAACGTCAGCACGTCTTCTTCAGACTTGGCCAGTGCACCGATGTCGGCACGCAGCTTGGTCATTTCCGGCTTGAGCAGATCAGCCGGACGCACGTCGATCACTTCTTCGCTGCCGATGGCCTGGCGACGCAGTTTCTCGTTCACGGTGCCCGGCGCCTTGCCGTAGCCGCCTTGCAGATACAGTTTCACTTCGTTGGTGATGGTCTTGTAGCGCTCGCCGGCCAGCACGTTGAAGAACGCCTGGGTGCCAACGATCTGCGAGGTCGGGGTCACCAGCGGCGGGAAGCCGAGGTCTTCACGAACACGCGGGATCTCTGCCAGCACTTCGCTCATGCGATTGAGTGCGCCCTGCTCTTTAAGCTGGTTGGCGAGGTTGGAAATCATCCCGCCCGGCACCTGATTAACCTGCACGCGGGTGTCGACAGCGGTAAATTCGCTTTCGAACTGGTGGTACTTCTTGCGCACGGCGTAGAAGTACAGGCCGATTTCCTGCAGCAGTTCCAGGTTCAGGCCGGTATCGAATTCGGTGCCCTTGAGCGCAGCAACCATCGACTCGGTACCAGGGTGGCTGGTGCCCGATGCGAAGCTGGAGATCGCGGTGTCGATGTGGTCGGCGCCGTTTTCGATCGCCTTGAGCTGGCACATCGTCGCCAGGCCTGCGGTGTCATGCGAGTGGATGAACACTGGCAGCGACTGTTCGGCTTTCAACGCCCGAACCAGTTCGCCAGTGGCATACGGGGTCAGCAGGCCTGCCATGTCTTTGATCGCCACCGAGTCGCAACCCATGGCTTCCATCTGCTTGGCTTGCGCCACGAACGCGTCGATGGTGTGCACCGGGCTGGTGGTGTACGCGATGGTGCCTTGGGCGTGTTTGCCGGCAGCTTTCACTGCTTCGATGGCCACGCGCAGGTTACGCACGTCGTTCATGGCATCGAAGATGCGGAACACGTCGATGCCATTGACCGCTGCTTTGGCGACGAAGGCTTTGACCACGTCGTCGCTGTAGTGGCGGTAGCCCAGCAGGTTCTGACCACGCAACAGCATTTGCAGGCGGGTGTTAGGCAGCGCCGCGCGCAGTTGGCGCAGACGCTCCCACGGGTCTTCTTTCAGGAAGCGTACGCAGGCGTCGAAGGTCGCGCCGCCCCAGCATTCCAGCGACCAGTAGCCGACTTTGTCGAGCTTGTCGCAGATCGGCAGCATGTCTTCGGTGCGCATGCGGGTCGCCAGCAGCGATTGGTGAGCGTCGCGCAGGATGGTGTCGGTTACATGAATCTTCTTGCTCATTGTTCTATTCCTCACAGGCCTGCGTGGGCGGCGATGGCGGCGGCGATGGCCAGGGCCAGCTCTTCGGGTTTGCGCTTGATCGAGTAGTTGGTCAGTTCAGGGTGGCTTTCAACGAAGCTGGTGTTGAACTGGCCGCTACGGAATTCCGGGTTGCGCAGGATTTCCTGGTAGTACGCGGCGGTGGTCTTGACCCCTTGCAGACGCATGTCGTCGAGGGCACGCAAGCCACGGTCCATCGCTTCTTCCCAGGTCAACGCCCACACCACCAGTTTCAGGCACATGGAATCGTAGAACGGCGGAATGGTGTAACCGGTGTAGATCGCCGTGTCGGTACGTACGCCGGGGCCGCCGGGTGCGTAGTAACGGGTGATCTTGCCGAAGCTCGGCAGGAAGTTGTTTTTCGGGTCTTCGGCGTTGATCCGAAATTGCAGGGCGAAACCACGGTGGTGGATGTCTTCCTGTTTCACCGAAAGCGGCAGACCGGAAGCGATGCGAATCTGCTCGCGGACAATGTCGATGCCGGTGATTTCTTCGGTGATGGTGTGTTCCACCTGCACCCGGGTGTTCATCTCCATGAAGTACACCTCGCCCTCGGCGAGCAGGAACTCCACGGTACCGGCGTTCTCGTAACCTACGGCTTTGGCCGCACGCACCGACAGGTCACCAATGTAGGCGCGCTGTTCAGGGGTCAGCTGTGGGCTCGGGGCGATTTCGATCAGTTTCTGGTTACGACGCTGGATCGAGCAGTCACGCTCGAACAGGTGCACCACGTTGCCAAAGCTGTCACCGAGGATCTGCGCTTCGATGTGTTTCGGATTGACGATGCACTTTTCCAGGAACACTTCCGCGGAACCGAATGCCTTGGTGGCTTCGGAAATTACCCGTGGGAAGGCTTGTTCGAGTTCTTCTCGGCTGTCACAGCGACGGATACCCCGGCCGCCACCACCGGAGGTGGCCTTGAGCATGACCGGATAACCGATGCGGTCGCCTTCAATCAAGGCTTCGGCGATGTCCGCTACGTTGCCTTCGGTTCCCGGGGTGACTGGCACACCCGCCTTGATCATGCTGCGACGGGCTTCAGTCTTGTCGCCCATGCGGCGAATCACTTCAGCCGATGGACCGATGAACTTGATGCCGCGCTCAGCGCAGATGTCCGCCAGTTCAGCGTTTTCCGACAGGAAGCCGTAGCCAGGATGCAATGCATCACAACCGGTTTCCACCGCCAGATTCACCAGTTTTCGCGCGTTCAGGTAACCGGCCAGCGGCTCGGCACCAATGCTGTGGGCCTCGTCCGCACGCTTCACATGCAAGGCATGGCGGTCGGCATCGGAATAGATCGCGACCGAGCGAATGCCCATCTCGGCGCAGGCACGCACGATTCGTACGGCAATCTCACCACGGTTGGCGATCAGGATCTTTGTTATCACTTGGAGTTTCCCTTGAGCCGGTGGTACCCACGACCTGCTAGAACCAGGTCGACGCGTGACCAAATGTTTCATTTCGGTCGCAGGTCCACACTAGCGCCCACAAGGGATTAACAAAAATGAATAATTATTGGGTCATGCATAAGTAAAGACTTATAGTTGACGCATCAGCCTACGGCGAGAGCGTCCATATAATGCGTAAGTCATTGATGCGTATGACATTGCGTCAATTGCAAATTTTCAATGAAGTCTGTGATTTGAGGTCCTACAGCCGCGCGGCCGACGAAATGTCGCTCACACAACCGGCCGTAAGCCTACAGATTCGTCAGCTTGAAGAGCTGATTGGCCAGCCTTTGTTCGATTACGTCGGCAAAAAACTTTACATGACGGAAGCGGCCGAAGCACTTCAACGCGCCAGTCGGGACATTTTCGGACGCCTGGAGAACCTCGATATGCAGCTGTCGGACATGCAGGGCTCTTTGCAGGGTCAGCTGAAACTGGCGGTGGAATCCAGCGCCAAGTACTTCGTCCCTCACCTGTTTGCCGCGTTCAAGCGCCAGCATCCTGAGGTCAATCTGCAACTGACGGTGGTCAACCGAGGCCAGGTGATTCGGCGTCTCTCCGACAACCGGGATGACCTGGTGATCATGTCGATGGTGCCGCAAGACATGGGCCTGGAGTTTTTGCCGTTCCTGAATAACCCGATTGTCGCCGTGGCACCACCGGATCATCCGCTGTGCCATATGGGACCGCTGCGGCTACAGGATCTTGAGCCGTACACCCTGCTGTTACGCGAACCCGGCTCCGGGACGCGCATGGCGTGTGAAGAGTACTTCAAAGAGAAACGCGTGCACTTCAACCAGACCCAGGAAGTCTCGTCAGCCGAAGCCCAGCGTGAATGCGTGCTGGCAGGTCTGGGCGTAGCGCTGTTGACGCGCCACGCCCTGAACCTTGAACTGGCGACCGGCGGGTTGATCGAGTTGCCGGTCGAAGAACTGCCGCTATACCGCAGTTGGTGCCTGGTGCAAGCCAAGGCTAAACGCTTGTCACCGGTGGCCCACGCATTCCTTGCGTTCGTGCGCAGCGAGCGAGTGCAGATCAGCGGCCTGGTTGAACGCTTCGACGGGAAGCTGTCGGTGCGGCCTGCCAGTAATTGAGTTCGAGATCTTCAGGAAAATCGCCAATCTCGGCCAGAAGCTGACGGCGCTCGCAGCGATCTTCGATAGCGCGGCGAAATTCCATGCGGCGCTGATCTTCTTGCTGACGACGGGTTTTGACAGCGCTGTTGCGTTCTTCGTAAGGCAGGGCCATTTCGAGTCTCCCAAGACGATTACGGGAGTTTCACGATAGGCGCGGGGGATGACGGTTTGGCGGCCGAAGAGTTACAGAGAGATGAAAATTCAAAAATCAAAAGATCGCAGCCTTCGGCAGCTCATACAGGGAGCTTACGTTGTGCTGATATCGCGCATCAGCAAAC